>JAHCKB010000134.1 GCA_026125985.1 Bradyrhizobium sp. | reverse complement strand
GAGCTACCATTTTTCTAAGACTGTCGATTTGCCGATGGAAGCCGCCGTTTCTGCGACTACCGAAGCCTTGAAGAAACATGGTTTTGGTGTGCTCACCGAGATTGATGTGCAGCAAACATTAAAGAAGAAGCTGGATGTGGACTTTCATCCTTACCGTATCCTGGGCGCTTGCAACCCAAAAATGGCGTACCAAGCGCTCCAGGCTGAGGATAAAATCGGCACCATGCTTCCTTGCAATGTTGTCCTGCAAGAGCGTGATTCGGGTCGTACTGAAATTTCAGCTGTGGATCCGGTAGCGTCTATGCAAGCAATCGAGAACCCCAAGCTCGCTGGAATTGCAGCAAGCGTCCGCGCTGCGCTGCAGGAAGTAATTGCAGACATTGGAGCCAAGCAAGCTCCGCCAGCGTAGCGGAGGTCGAATGACACAATCCTGCAATCTGACAGTTATTCAGATCAACGACACACATGGCTACCTGGAACCCCATCCAGAGCTTGTCTGGAGCGGAAGCAAAGCGTCTTACCCCACGCTCGGAGGATACGCGCGAATCGCTTCGCTGTTAAATTCCGCGCGTCGTGAAAATCCTGGCAATGTCTTGGTTCTCGACAATGGTGATACGTTTCATGGGACATACCCCGCCGCCGTAAGTCGCGGTGAAGCTTTGATCCCGCTCGTCAACGCGCTGAAACTCGACGCTATGACGGCGCATTGGGAGTTTGCCTGGGGCCCCGCGCACTTCCGCAAGGTGGTCGATCGGCTTGACCACCCGATGCTCGCCATCAACTGCTACGACAAGGCGACCGGTGATCGAGCTTTTCCCGCATCCGTGGCTCTCGAGTGCGCCGGACTGCGCGTCGGCGTGATCGGAATCGCAGCTACAATCCTTGACAAAAGCATGCCGCCACATTTCAGCGAGGGCCTCCGCTTCACCTTGGGTCTAGATGAGCTACCTGCAGAGATCAATCGGCTAAAGTGCGCCGAGAGAGTCGACCTGATTGTCGTATTGTCGCATTTGGGTTTTCCTCAAGATGTCAAACTCGCGGCCTCCGTTAAGGGCATCGACATCCTCGTCAGCGGTCACACGCACAACCGGCTCGAACGCCCCGCCCGGATCGGGAACACACTCATCATTCAGTCCGGTTGCCATGGATCCTTTGTTGGACGGCTGGACCTGAACGTAACCGACGGAAGGATTTCTGATGTACAGCATCAGCTTATTTCCGTCAGCGATGCTATAGAGCCGGACCCGGTGATGCAGCGCCTTGTTGACGAAGTAATGAGTCCCCATCGCGCCATGTTGGCAGAGATTGTCGGCAATACACCTATCGGATTGCACCGCGACACGATCCTTTCCGCGTCGATGGACGATGTGCTCCTTGCGGCCGCTGCGAAAGCCGGGGAAACGGATATCGCATTTTCAAATGGTTGGCGATATGGTGCACCGGTCCCACCAGGCCCGGTTACCATGAACGATCTCTGGAATATCATTCCGAGCAATCCGCCGATCTCGACCGTAGACCTTACCGGCGTGGAAATCCAAGAGATGATGGAGGAGAGCCTAGAGCGGACATTTTCAGCCGATCCTTTCGGGCAGATGGGCGGCTACCTCAAGCGCTTCAGGGGATTGACCATCTACGGCAAGCTTGAAAATCCTCCGGGCCATCGAATCGAGCACATCTTTACGGCAGACGCGGCCCTAGCGGCGGACCACAGCTACAAAGCAGCCTTCGTGACCGCCCAAGGTGTGCCTCAGAAATTTGGTCGGAATCGGCAAGACTTGCCGGTCAAGGCGATCAATGCACTACAAGACTATTTTCGGAGGCAATCAACTCATCCGAACGAGGGTCTGGGGCGGTTTATTCCTGTGTGATGAAATCGCAGGACTTACGGGACATACATTTTGGCATTCCAGTCGCTACCACCATCCGGGGATCAAAGGGCAGCGGAATGCGCGGAAGCTCCCGAGAACTTGCCTGCTCGGTCGACGACGTCTGTCAACCTTCTCGCGCTAGTCTCGGCTGGCTGTTTCATGATCTTGCTGGCAAGACTGTTCATCGCGACCGCGATTGCGGCGGACGGCAGCGGCATAGCAGCGAATGGCAACGATAAGGGGGCGCCTGCCTGTTCCGCCTGCCATGGCAATCAAGGCGAGGGGCGGCTCGATGCCGCTTATCCGAGGCTTGCCGGACTTGATAGCGGATATCTTCTGCGCCAGCTCAACGATTTTGCCGACAGAAAACGCGAAAGTGAAACCATGCACCCCATCGCCAAGGCGCTTGGCGCGGACGAGCGCGGAGCGGTGGCGTCCTTTTACGGCGCATTGTCGGCCCCCAAAGTGCAGGAGCCGAAAAAGCCGGATGACAAGACCCTCGCCATAGGTGCTGCTCTCGCGCTGCGAGGAGATTGGTCCAAGGGCTTGCCGGGCTGTGGGCAATGTCACGGCCGGGCCGGACAAGGTGTTGGTGATTCGTTTCCGAAGCTGGCCGCCCAATCCGCCGAATATATCGTAAAAGAGCTGAAAGCGTGGAAGGAAGGAAAGCGCGGCAACGATCCGTTGAATTTGATGACGGGGATCGCGAGCAAGCTCGATGAAGCGCAGATGGCCGCGGTCGGCGCATACTATGCCAGCCTGCCAGTAGTCGCTTCGGCATCTGCAGGGCAGAAAGGAACGAAGCCATGAGCGAAAGCCGACCCAACCCGCAAACCTGGGCAGCGGGCTTGCTCTTTCTCGGGCTGGCCGGATTTGTCGGCTATTCGCTTCCGCGGCCAGAAAACCCGAAGACCGCGGGGACATCAACGAAGGACACAAATGCGACTGACAAGGGCGCGCAGGCGAAGCAGGTCTTCACGCCTCCGCGCGACGACGAAATACCCGACGACGATTTCGGCAAAATGGTCAGGCTCGGCTCGGATATTTTCCATGATACTCAGAACAATGCCAAGGAATTCGTCGGTAACGCGCTTCAGTGCGCGAACTGCCATATCGACAGAGGCCGGCTCGCGAACTCCGCGCCTCTCTGGGCCGCATACGTCGCCTATCCGGCGTACCGCGACAAGAACGGTCATGTGAACACATTTCAGCAGCGAGTACAGGGCTGCTTTCGTTATAGCATGAACGGGAAGGCGCCCCCCTTGGGCGACAACGTTCTCGTCGCCATCGAAACCTATGCCTATTTCCTGGCGAAGGGTGCGCCGACCGGCGTCGATTTGCCCGGTCGCGGTTATCCGAAACTACCGAAGCCTGCCAAGCTCGACTATGGTCACGGGGAGCAGGTCTATGTGCAAAAATGCGCTGTCTGCCATGGAGTTACGGGGCAGGGACAAAACTCGTCCGACGGCACGGTGGTGTTTCCGCCCCTATGGGGAGCGCGCTCGTACAACTGGGGAGCCGGCATGAGCTCCATTACGAATGCCGCCGGCTTTATCAAAGCGAACATGCCGCTGAGCCAGGGCAACACGCTCAGCGATCAGGAAGCCTGGGACGTGGCGACCTTTATCGATAGCCAGGAGCGTCCTCAGGATCCGCGATTCTCGGGCTCGGTTGCCGAAACCCGCAAGAAGTATCACGACTCACCCATGTCGATGTATGGCCAATCGGTGAATGGCGTCGTGCTTGGCCAGAGCTCCTCACTCGGGGCACCTGCAAAAAATGAGTGAGTCAACGCACCGCTTGAGCTTAACGACCTCTCGAAACGCCCGGTGGCCGCACGGCTCCACGCAGGCGTGGATGACGACCCGCGGTGCCAAGCGCCGTGACGTTCCCATGAATATAACAGGAGTTTTGACGCACCGTTGAGACAACGGCGGCGCGACGGTCGTCCTTCTTTGCGGCCAGCGTGGGCGTCTAGTGTCGGATTTTGGTCAGTTCGAACGATCGCGAGTTTTTCACCAGCAGGATTGAACGCCGTGCCGACATCTCGCGCAGCTCGAGCGGGCTGCGCAGCGGCCGCGGCGTGTAGTGGGGAGACCAGACGCGCGGCGCGAATATCCCCTGCCCGGGCCGCTGGATTGGTGTCTGGTAGACCTGCGTTGTCTCGCCCAGCACCTCCGACACGAACTCCGACGTCACGAGGTCGTTGATCTGGATGAACAGCTTGATCTGGGAACCGGACACCGTCGTGATGCGCGTGTTCGTAGAGCTCATCGAGCTGCGCAATGTCCTGCATGATGATGGCCATGCGGAAGCCATAGCCGGCGCTGATCGTGATCTTCGAGATCAGCGAGTCCATCCTTCCGACATGATAGAACTCGTCGAGCATCAGCAGCACTTGGTGTGGCTCGTCCTCGCGGGGGATCTTCACCATCATCAGATCATGGACCTGCTGAAACAGGATGCGGATCAGCGGTCGGAAGATCGATAACTGTGCGATGGTGCAACCGATGAAGATCGTCATCGGCCGGCGGCGTAGCTCGCGAATGTCGAAGTCTGAGGTCTCCGTTGCCGCTGAAATCAGCCCGTTGTTCCAGAGCGACATCGCCATGTTGACATTGAAGACGGCGCTGTTGCGCGTCTCCGGCTCGAGCGCGATATATTGATTGAAACTGTCGACGACCCATGTCGGCAAATGTTGTCGCTCTCCTTGGTCGCTCTTGAAGGCAATGAGCGGCAGGTAGTTCTTCTGGACCGGGTTGATCTCCCGCGTATCCTCGATGGTGATGATGCGCTCGTCGACCGGCACTTCCTTGAGGATCGCATTCACGAACGTGGTCTTGCCCGAGCTCGTCCCGCCCGACAGCAGGATCGAATAGCGGTTGATCACGGCGAGGCGGATGAATTGCCATCTTGCGCCGGAGCAATCAGTTCTGAAATCGGCGGCCAGCCTCACCTGACCCCGAATCTCACGGAGCAGCGCATCGATCCAAAGACGGCGTTCTGGGTCACGAAGCATGTCTTGAAGATGAGTGGCATGCCGGCCTGGGGGCTCGGGCACGATGATGCGGCCATCTGGAGTATCGTCGCTTTCGTCACCAAGCTGCCCGGCCTGTCCGCAGAGCACTACAAGGACGTGGTGGCGAGGGCACCGCCGGACGAAGAGATGGAGTCGATGAACAAGGGCGGCGATAAGAAACCGGATAAAGGCGGGAAGGCCGGGGCCGGGATGCAGACTGCGCAGAGGGGCGAACACAAGCACTGAGCCGAAGGCGAGCGTTGGTCGGCCGGAGGAAGCGGAGGATGTTGGATGGAAGATGACAATAGATCGGCGCCGCGCCACCGGATCCCGAAGGCCGCGACGATTTCCTTCGGGGGAGGGGCGATTAGCTGCACGGTGCGCAACCACTCGGCAACCGGCGCGTCGCTTGGGTGGCGTCGCCGTCCGGAATTCCCGACACTCGGCGTTCGGTTCAGCAACCGGAATGGCGAGGCCTGAGCCGACGTCTTAGCTAGGCGGATACCCAAGTTGCATAGCGGGCGGCTGCTCGGAGTTTCAATGACCGTGGCCCGCCGGCTCCTCCATACGAAATTCCTGAACGTCCTCTTCGCCATTTATCGACAGAATAAGCCGCGCGTCGAATTCATGCGGCTCGGCGGGCGCGGACGTGCTTTCGAGCATTGAAGGACTCGACGAAGATGGAGAAAGCACAAGCGTCTCGGCAAGGCCGGCGCGCGCGATCACTACGACGGCGTTCAATCCATCAATGGGGCGATTCAAGGTGAGCCGCATCCGCTCGCCCGCCGGTGTGCTCGCGATCGAAAGCGCTCCTTCCGCCAGATGGCTCCGCACCTGGAACGGCTCCGGCGCATGATGGTTCGCGGGCGCCACCGTATCGCCGGCAAATCGCGACGAAACGCGAACGTTGGCCACGCTGAGGCCGGGAATATGCTCGAACAGCTCATGTTTGAGGTTGTCCGCCAAACGGTCGGCGTCGGCCATCGTCATGTCGGCGTCGATCTGGATGCCGATATCAGCGAGCAGGCGATGTCCAAGCCAACGTGCCTTGACTTCAAGAATCCGGCGGACACCTTTGACATGCTCGACAGCGTGTATGACTTCGTCGGTGATGGCGGGATCGACGCCGTCCAGCATCCGGACAAACGCCGCCTTGGACGACTGCCAGACGATGCCGAAGATGGCGATCGTAATGAGGAGACCCACGATGGGGTCTGCAAGCGGAAATCCTAGCCAAACGCCGATCGCACCCGCGACGACGGCCAGGCTTGTGAAACCATCGGTGCGCGCATGATAACCATCGGCGATGAGAGCCACGCTGTTGATTTCGCGCCCGACCCGAATGCGGAATACCGCCACGGCTTCGTTGCCGATGAATCCGATGATGCCGGCGGCAACCACCCACGGAATGAAATCAATACTCTGCGGATGGATCAGGCGCTCGATCGCCTCATAGCCGGCGAAGACGGCACTGAACAGGATGATCGCGACAATGATCACGCCCGCCAGATCCTCGACGCGCCCCAGACCATAGGTGAACGTCTTGCTCGGCTTGCGGCGTGCCAACATGAAAGCAATCCAGAGAGGGATTGCGGTCACCGCGTCTCCGACGTTATGGATCGTGTCGGCGAGCAACGCGACGCTGCCCGAAATCGTAACGACTCCAAGCTGGAGAATGGACGTGATCGCCAACACGATGAACGACCATTTGATAGCCCAGATGCCCCGCGTTGTCGTCGCGATGGTGGGGTCTATCGTACCGTGTGTGTGGCCATGGCCCCGGCCGTCGTCATGCCCGTGACCGAGGTCAACTGATTGCCGTTGCGGCGACAGACCGAACCAATCCTGTATTTTCGTCAGCATGTGGTACCTTCAAGGTCTATTCGGCGGCCCGGCGTGGAGCGAACGCACGGTCGGACTTTGTCTGGCTTTCGACGGACGCGAAGTAGGAATAGAGCGCCGGCAAGACGAGCAAGGTAAGCAGTGTCGCGCTCAACAGCCCGCCGATCACTACGGTCGCCAGCGGCTTCTGCACCTCGGCCCCTGTACCCGTCGCAAGCGCCATCGGCACAAAGCCGAGCGAGGCGACCAATGCCGTCATGATGACCGGACGAAACCGTGTCAGAGCGCCTTGGCTGATGGCCGCGCTTGTACCCACACCTTCCGAAATCAGTCTTCGAATCTGGCTGAGCATCACCAATCCGTTCAGGACCGCGACCCCGGAGAGTGCGATAAAGCCGACGGCGGCCGAGATCGAGAATGGCATGCCGCGCAACCATAGCGCAGCGATGCCTCCCGTGAGCGCGAGGGGCACCGCGCTGAAGACCAGAAGCGCGTCCCGCGCCGAACCGAGGGCACCGAACAGCAGCAGAAATATTAAGAGGAAACAGCCGGGGACCACGAACATCAGACGCTGCCGGGCGACGGAGAAATTCTCGAACTGCCCGCCCCAGGAGAGCCAGGTCCCTGGTGCCAGTTTGACCTTCTCGCCAACGGCCGCCTGTGCCTCGGCAACCAGCGATCCGATATCCCGTCCACGGACTTCGGCCGTCGCGACGACACGCCGCTTGCCGTTCTCGCGGCTGATCTGGTTGGCGCCTTCGGTTTGCTCGAAGGTCGCCAGAGCGCGAAGGGGCACGGACGCCACGGCGGCATTTGCAGTCAGTCGCGGCAATTGGACCGGCAGGTTTTCCAGCGCCGCGATATCGTTGCGCAGCGCATCGTTCAGCCTGACGATGATCTGGAAACGCCGATCGCCCTCGAACACCAGCCCGGCAACCCGGCCGCCGACCGCGGCTTCGATCACATCCTGGACCGCGAGCAGGCTGAGGCCGCGGCGGGCGATTTCGGCCTTGTCGATCTTGATCTCCAGGAACGGAAGACCGGTGGTCTCTTCCACCTTGACGTTCTGGGCGCCGTCGATGCGGCGCAGCACACTGGCGATGCTGCCCGCGGTCCGCTGCATCTCCTCGAAATCGTCGCCGAAGACCTTGACCGCCAGATCCTCGCGTACGCCCGCGATTAGCTCATTGAACCGCATTTCGATGGGCTGGGAGAAGCCCAGCTTGTTGCCCGGAAGTTTCGAGGCTTCCGCTTCGATCTGCTTGATGAGATCGTCTTTCGTCATCGACGGGTCGGGCCACTCGGCCTGCGGCTTGACGATGATGTAGGTGTCGGACGCGCTCGGTGGCATCGGGTCGGCGGCGAGGTCCGGCGTTCCGGTGCGGGAGAACACGAACGCCACTTGGGGAAATTTGCTGACGACGCTCTCGATCTGGAGTTGCATCGCCTGCGATTGGGTTATGGACGTGCTCGGGACACGCTTGACCTCCATCACGATGTTCTTTTCGTCCAGCGTCGGCGTGAACTCCTGTCCCAGCCGCGTGAACAGCAAACCCGCGGCGATGAACAGAACCGCGGCAACGCCGATGGCCGGCAGCGGTGACGCGATCACCCGCGTCAACAGCGGCGCATAGCCGGCCTTCAGCGTGCGGATGATGGCGTTTTCCTGCTCGCTGACAGGTTTGGTGACGGTCAGCGCGACCATGGCCGGGACGAACGTCAGCGAGACGACGAAGGCCGCGACGAGCGCGATGATGACCGTCAGCGCCATCGGCTCGAACGTCTTGCCCTCAACGCCCGTGAACGTCAGCAGCGGCACGTAGACGAGAATGATGATGAGCTGGCCGTAGACCGTCGGCCGGATCATTTCGATGGCCGATTCCTTGACGGTCTGGAGCCGTTCGTCCAGCGCCAGCGCCCGCCCAAGCTCGCGCTGGCGCTCGGAAAGATGGCGGAGGCAGTTCTCCGCGATGATCACGGCGCCGTCCACGATCAGTCCGAAATCCAAGGCGCCCAGGCTCATGAGATTGGCGCTGATCTTGCCCTGCAGCATGCCCGTTGCGGTCAACATCATGGTGACCGGGATGACGCACGCGGTCACCACGGCAGCCCGCAGGTTGCCCAACAAGAGAAAGAGCACGACGATGACGAGCAGTGCGCCTTCCGCCAGGTTGGTGGCGACAGTCTCGATGGTGGCATCGACCAATTGCGTGCGGTTGAGCACGGTGTGGGCATAGATGCCGGGCGGAAGCGTGCGGCTGATCTCTTTGATCTTCGCATCCGCCGCCGCCGCGACCGTGCGGCTGTTGCCTCCGATCAGCATCAGCGCCGTTCCAAGGACAACCTCGCGGCCGTTGACGCTGGCGCTGCCGGTGCGCAATTCCTTTCCGATTGCGACGTCGGCGACATCCTTGACGCGGACCGGCACGCCGGCCCGCGTGGCGACGACGATCTGCGAGATGTCTTCGATATTTTCGACGCGGCCGCTGGCGCGTACCACGTAACCTTCGCCATTTTGTTCGATGTAGTTGGCGCCGCGACTGACGTTGTTGGCCTCGATGGCCGCGATTACCTGGTCGAGCGACAGTCCAAAGCTGATCAGCCGCGTTGGGTCGGGCTGCACCTGAAACTGCTTGACGAAGCCACCGATGGCGTCGGCGCCAGCCACCCCGGGGACCGTCTTCATCTGCGGGCGGATGATCCAGTCCTGTACGGTGCGCAGATATACGGTGCGCTGAAAATCGTCGGTCAGGCGCTCACCTTCGGGCGTGAGGTAGGTCCCGTCGGATTGCCATCCGGGCTGCCCGTCGCGCACCGGCGCAATTGCGCCAGGCTTGGCGTACTCGACCGCCCACCAGTAGATCTCGCCCAGACCCGTCGAGATCGGCCCAAGCTTGATGTCCACACCGGGCGGAAGATTGGCCTTGGCCTCGTTGATACGTTCCGAGACCTGCTGGCGCGCGAAGTAGATGTTCGTGCGGTCGGTGAACACGGCCGTGATCTGGGCAAAACCGTTTCGCGAAAAGGACCGCGTCGATTCCAAACCGGGCGTGCCGGCCAGCACCGTCTCCAGCGCGACGGTGACCTGCTTCTCGATTTCGACAGGCGTCAGCGCCGGGGCCACGGCGTTGACCTGGACCTGGACGTTGGTGACGTCGGGAACCGCATCGATCGGAAGCTTGGTCAGGGACCAGAAGCCCGATACGACCGCCGCCAGCGTGATCAGTAGGACCAGCCATCGGCGCCGGACCGAAAAATCGATGATGCGTTCGATCATCGCTTAGTCCTCGTCCCTTGGCTTCGAAAGCTCGGCCTTGAGCGAGAACGTGTTCGTCGCGGCAATGGCCTCGCCGGGCGTCAGGCCGGACACGATCTCGAGGGCTTGATCCTCTCTCTCGCCAAGCACGACGTCCCGCTTCTCGAAGCCGTCTTTGGTCCGGACGAATACGATCGGTTGGCCTTCCAACTTTTGAATTGCGGTCGCGGGCACGACGACGGGCACGGTCCGCTCGTTGAGGGCGATCGCCGCGGTGACGAACGATCCCGGACGCCAGGTCCGCTCAGCGTTGGGGATTTCAGCCACGACGCGCGCCGTGCGCGTATCCTTGTCGACCAGCGGGCTCACGAAGACGATCTTGCCGATGGTTGTCTTGGTAAGACCTCGCGCGGAAATTTTGACCGATTGCCCTTCCTGGATCAAAGGAAGGTCGGAGGAGGCCACCGACAATTCCACCCAGACACGGCTGAGGTCGACGATGACGAACAGTTCCGTTTCAAGATTGTCGCGGCCGACCGCCGTGCCAAGCTCGACCTTGCGTTCGACGACGCGCCCGGTGATCGGGGCCACGACGTCCTGCCGCCGCAGGCGGGCCTCCGGCGCATCCGGAAGCGCCTTGATCTCGCTCTCGGCGAGGCCGAGAGCCATCAGCTTCTGCCGCGCGATATTGACCCTCATGCTGGTCTGCGCAGCGGCGTTGCGGGAGCGGAGATATTGTTGTTCGGTGCCGGTTTTAGCTTCCCAAAGGAGCCGGTCCCGGTTGAACAGATCCTGTTGCAGATCGTTCGTCAGGCGGGCTGCCAGGTACTCGCTCTTGGCGTCGGCAACCTCGCGGCTCTCGAGGACCGCGATCACCTCATCCTTGACGACGTCGTCGCCGATATTCTTGCGCAACTCCGCGACCGTGCCGGACAGCTTGACCGAGACGTGCGCGATCCGGTCGCCATGCGGAACGATCGAACTCGGAACAACGAGACGCTTTGCGATTGCTGCCGGTCCTACCTCGACCAGATCGATCTGCGCGAGCTTGATCTGTTCATCGTTCATTGGCAGAAGGCCGGAGATCGGCTCCGGTGCCGACGGCTTGGGCGGAATTGCCGTGTTGGCCTGCGGTCCTATCCCGATTGCCCGTTGAACCGTCGTCGATAGCCCCGGCGCGAGCGCGAAAATCCCGGCTCCTGCCGCGAACGCGACAACAAAGATGGTCGAGCGGCTTGCCATGGTGCTTTTCCGACTTGGATCCCGCGTGGGAGCCGTCACAGGTATTTGGAAATGGCCTTGAACTCATCGACGACGGCCACCGTGGATTTTCCGGTTCCGTTCGCCGCAGTGTTGAGGCAGTGATCGACGTGATCGTAGATTAACGTACGCTTTGCTTCGCTGACAGCTCTTTCGACGGCGTGAAGCTGTTGGGCCAGATCGAGGCAGGATCGATGCTCGTCAAACATCTCGATGACACGACGAAGGTGACCCTCGGCCCGCTTCAGCCGTTTGACGATTTTCGGATGGGATTCGTGGACATGACCGTGTGGCATACTCAATTGTATCCCCCCTAGGGGGATGATGCAACAGCGTCGTTGTCGCACCGTTGGGGCTCTAATCGGTGACGGCAATTCGGCGCGATTCCAAGTCGGTGCCAGAATTCGCGAAATCGTTGACCCCGACAAATCATAAGATCTTAGCGACCTGAATCGGACTGCTTGGCATGTAGCATCCCGTGCATTCAGCGCGATTGGATCTCAGTCCCCTGACATCGACTCGAGGTCCCCGTTGAGCCGAGGGAGGATAGTCTGTCAGCGCCGAACGCGGTGCATAACTGCCACGAAGCTCCGCGCGACCGCGAGTGGATCAACGCCTATTCACTTG
>JAHCKB010000133.1 GCA_026125985.1 Bradyrhizobium sp. | reverse complement strand
TCTCCCGCGCCGCAAATTTTCCGGAGACTCTCTCGTGAAGCTGTCCAATCTGAAAGTCACCCCCAAGCTCGGGATCCTGCTGGGGGTGACCCTTCTCGGTCTTTGCGTGGCGGGCGTCCTGGCCGGCTATTTGATGCAACGCGAGATGCTCAATGCACGCATCGAGCAGACCAAGGCCATCGTCGAAATGGCGAAGAACATGGCCGCGGGCTTCAAGAAGCAGGTCGATGCCGGCGAAATGACCAAGGAGCAGGCTCGCGCGGAGTTCGGCAAGCGCGGTAATGCCATGACCTACGACAACGGTAATGGCTATCTGTTCGGCACTGGCTATGACGGCATCACCGTGATGGCGCCCAATCCGAAGCAGATCGGCACCAACCGAATGGATGTCGTCACCAACGGCCGCAAGCTCTCCCAGGAGTTGATGGATGGCGTCAAGAAGAACGGCGAGATCCTGCTCTATTATGAATACATGAAGCCCGGCACGGAAAAGCCGATCCGCAAGATCGGCTATGCAGTGGCTGCTCCCGGCCTCGACATGTATGTCGGCACCGGCGCCTATCTCGATGACCTCGACGCCAAGATGGCGCCGATCGCCCGGCTGCTCGGTCTTGCCGTGCTCGGCATCGCCATCATTGCCGGCAGCATCGCCTGGATGATTGGCCGCAGCATTTCCAGGCCGCTCGGCGAGCTCGGTGCCCGCATGCAGGGCCTGGCCGAAGGCAAGCTGGATGGCGATATCCCCGGCATCGGCCGTGGCGACGAGATCGGCGCGATGGCGGCTACCGTGCAGATCTTCAAGGACAATGCCGTTCGCATCCGCGGGCTGGAGCAGTCGGAAGCCGAGAACCAGAAGCGCGCCGCTTCCGAACGCCGCGCGGCGATGGAAAGCCTCGCCGGCGATTTCGAGCGCTCCGTCAGCGGTATCGTGCGCTCCGTTTCCGCCGCGGCAACCGGCATGCAGACCACCGCGCAATCGATGACGGCGACCGCCAGCGATGCAAGCTCGCGCGCGGCTACCGTCAGTGCCGCTTCCGAAGGCGCTTCCAACAATGTGAGCACGGTCGCCGCCGCCGCCGAAGAGCTGTCGGGTTCGGTTGCGGAGATTTCCCGCCAGGTTTCCCGTTCCAGCGAAATCGCAACTCAGGCCGTACAGGACGCGCAACGCACCAACGGCATCGTGCAGGCGCTCTCCACCGGTGCCGAGAAGATCGGCGAGGTGGTGAAACTGATCCACAGCATCGCCGCCCAGACCAACCTGCTGGCGCTCAACGCCACCATCGAGGCGGCGCGCGCCGGCGAGTCCGGCCGGGGGTTTGCTGTTGTTGCCTCCGAGGTGAAGGCGCTCGCCAACCAGACTGCCAAGGCGACCGAAGAGATCGCTGCGCAGGTCGCGGCGATGCAGTCCTCGACCAGCGACGCTGTGGCGTCGATCGGCGGCATCGGCGAAACCATCGCCAGGATGAGCGAGATCACCACCTCGATTGCGACTGCGATCGATCAGCAGGGCGATGCGACGCGCGAGATCGCCCGCAACATCCAGCAGGTCGCCGCAGGCTCGAATGAGATCAACGCCAATATCGGCAGCGTCACTTCGGCAGCGGCAGCCACCGGCACGGCGGCCTCCGACGTGCTGACCAATGCGAAGGAGCTCGACAATCAGTCAGGCATGCTGCGCAACGCGGTGGACCAGTTCCTGGCCAAGGTCCGCGCGGCGTAAGTCCTCTCGGCACCAGCCCCACAACGCAAATGCCCGGCTTCGCCGGGCATTTTTGTTCAGGCGCGCGCCGAGGCCTGCCGCGACGCGATGGCGATCCCGGCCAGCACCAGGGCATAGCCTATCAGGTGAAACAGCCTGAGCCGTTCGCCCAGCAGCAGGATCGCCATCGCCGAGCCGAACACCGGCACCAGATGCAGGAAGGGCGCCGAGCGATTGGGTCCGATCAGGGCAATGCCACGGTTGAAGAAGAGATATGCCAGCGTAGACGGGAAGATCATCACATAGAGCGTCGTTGCCGCCGTCAGCGCATCCGGCTTCAGCGTCACGCCGTTGAGGAATTCCCAGACCGAGAACGGAAACAGCAGTACGGCGCCGCAGCCGATCGTGAAGGAGATCAGCGAGAGCTGGTGCGTCCTTGGCCGGTATGGCATCAACGCGGAATAGAGGCCGAAGCTGAGCACGGCGGCGCCGAACATCAGGTCGCCGCGGTTGAAGCGGATCGAGGCCAGCGCGGCAAGGTCGCCGCGCAGGATGATGACGAGCACGCCCGACAGCGACAGGATGATGCCGGCGAACTGCGCCAGCGTCAGCCTCACGCCGAACAGCACCAGCGACCACAGCGCCACGAACAGCGGGCCCGACGACTGGATCAGCAGCGCGTTGAGCGCCTCGGTGTATTGCAGGGCCCAGTAGGAAATGGCGTTGTTGAAGGCAAAGCCGGTCGCCGACAGCACCAGCATCAGCGGCAGTTTCGCGCGCAGCGCCGGCCAGTCTTCCTTGAGATGTGGCCATGCAAACGGCAGCAGCATCGCGAACGCCCCGATCCAGCGCACGCAGGACAGGGTCATCGGCGGCACATGGCCGGCGACGAAGCGCGCCAGCACGATGTTGCCCGCCCAGAACAGCGAAGTCAGGCTGAGCAGCAGATAAGGCTGATTGTTGAGCCAGCGGGCAGGATTGCCGGAAGGCGCGGGTGCTGAATCGGTCATCGCCGCCGCCGACGTAGGCCGCATCGGACGCCGCGACAAGCCTTGCTGGCGCAAGGCTACATTGCAGCGCCTGGGCGCGATCGCTAGTCGCGCGGGCGACGCGTGGCGGCGTCGCCCGCGGCGCTGGCGCTGCGCGAACGCCGCCGTTCCTGCTTCAACCGATCGGCGAGTTCGTGGCGGCGCCTGCTCCGCTCGCTCAGCGCATGCCAGGTCGGCGCCAGCAACTCTTTCGGCGGCGCGGGCATGAGCGCGAGCCGCGGCACGAACCGGTCGACTTCCTTCGACCATCCGCGATACCAGGCCACCGCGGTCATGATCGCCAGACCGCCGATGCCCACGACGAGCTGGGCCGGCAGGCTATGGGAGACCGTGATCAGAACGAAATGCGCCACGAAGGCCAGATACACCCCGACGCAGAAAACCTCGAGCGAGTGCTGTCCGCATTTGATCAGGGGAGCAAACACCGGCCATTTCAGGCCGTGCCAGTCCTTCGGAATGAATTGGACGACCAGCACGATCAGCGCAGCCAGATGCGCCACCCGGTAAGGCGCCAGGTAGGTCTTGTCATTGGGAACGAAGGCCGCCCGAAGCCATTCGGGGAACAGTGCGCGCAGCGCCGGAATCGGCCCCGACAGGGTCATGACAAACGCAAAGATCAGGAATGCGACGGCAAGCACGAGGCTCCAGCGCGAATGCGCAATCGCGGTAAGGCGCGCCGCGCCGCCGAGGGCCAGCCATGCGCCGATCATGAACAGGAATTGCCAGGTGAAGGGATCGAAATACCAGACTCCGGCCGGATAGGAGGTGAAGTCCCAGTGAAAATGCCGCGCAGTGAGATAGAGCGCAAACGAGGCGAGCATGACAACGTCGGGCCGGCTGAGCATCAGCCAGAGCGCGAATGGAAACGCCGTCATCAGAACGACGTAGAGCGGGAGCACGTCGAGGTTGACCGGCTTGAACCTCAGCAGGATCGCCTGGAGCAGTATCTCGTCCGGATGATCCATCAGTATGGCTACATTGAATCTGTCCAACAGGGCACGCAGTTCGGTGCCGTGCGCAGCGTAATGGATCGATGCCGTGTAAAACAGGAACAGCAACAACAGCGCGACGTAGATCTGCCATGCCCGTCGCCACAGGCGAGTGGCGCCGATGACGAAGCCGCGCTCGACCATCATCCGTGAATACACCAGGGTCGCGGTGTAGCCGGAGATGAAGACGAACAGGTCAGCGCCGTCGGAGAAGCCGTAATTGCGGGTCGTGAACCAGGCAAGCACGGTGTTCGGGATGTGACCGAAGAAGATCAGCCAGTTCGCGAGCCCGCGAAACAGGTCGAGACGGAGATCCCGTCCGTGCGCCGGAATGGTGGCACGGATCTTCATGGGCCGGCCTGGCGCCAGGCCGCGCGTCTGCTATCGCCGCAATTCTCCGCCACTTGTGACCCCCCGGTCGGCCAGAGCGAGTTGCAAATACTGCCAGTGCCGTTGATTGAGATCAACATGCTGTGGTCGGCCGCGGAGCGGCAGTGGTAAGATGCCGACATCGTGAACGGGGAATGTGTGGATGGGTGTCGATCTCCTGAACGTCGAGGGGCTGAATGAAGTCGACCGCGAAGCGCCGGTCGTGATGGTCAACCTGATGCGTTTCCGAAAGCGCTCGCTCGACGGCAACGGCTCGGGTTGGGACGCGTATCTGCGCTACAGCGCGCTCACCGTGCCGATGATCAGGGCCCGCGGCGGCACGCTGCTGTGGACGGGCGAGGCCAAGGCGGTAGCGCTCGGTGCCGAGGCCGGCAATCAGTGGGATTATCTCGCGCTGGTCTACTATCCCAGCGTCGCCGCCTTCATCGACATGATGACATCAGCCGACTACGAAACGCTTTGCGATCCCCACCGCCGCAACGGCTGCGAGGAACACGTGATCATCTGCACCAAGGAAGCCTACAGCAAGTTCAAGGGGCAGGGGTGATATCCGGGTTGATCATGTCCGACGCCATGAATTTCGCGACCGCCAGCGAATAGGCCTCGAGCCCCTCGTAGTTGTAGTGCATGTCACCCTCCCTCCAGTACAATTGCTCCGGACGCGATCCAGACTGCTGCTTTAACGTCATCGTGGCATCGAAGAAGAGGAAATGGTTGGCCGTACACGCCTCCCGCACCGTGGAGCTGACGAAATCGTTCCACACGCGGCCGGTGGCGGGATCCGGCTTCAGGTGCTGGAGATGCGGATGAAAGACGCACAGCACCTTCTTGCCGTCCTTCGTGTAATCCTTCAGTACCTCCGCCAGTTCCTGCAGGTTCTGCCGGAACACTGCACGGGCTTTCGAATATTTGCGATCGAGATCGGTGCCCTGGTCACGGGAGTAGGAAAACAGCGGAATTTCGTCGCGTCGGTACTTCTTGACCATCGCCGGCATGTGTACGAAGGAGAGCCACAGCTTTGCCACGAAGCGCGTCAGATAGAGTGCGTGATCGCGAACCTCCAGCAGGCCGACGCTGCACTCGTGACCGAGGGGTGAGGCCTTGACGCCGACGTTCCTGCCCAGCCGATCACGCACGACGAGTTTGCGATATCGAACAAAATCGTCGTATAGGTCCGTCTCGTCGACGTCGACCACGATGTAGTCCGGACGGATGATGGGCAGCAGCTTCTTCGCCTGCGGCACGAAGATCGACGGTGAATATGAGGTGTAGCCGGCGTTGTGGGTCTTCAGACAGAGACCCCGCTCCGTCTTGAAATACTTTGCGACGTGGTATGGCAGCGTGTTCTTTTCGTCGTAGCCCTCCATGAAGGAGTCGCCGAAGAACAGCACCGAAGCCGAACGGCTGCAGCCCTTCAGCAGTTCGGAATCGTCGATGATGCGGATGCCGTTTGCATCGAAAGATCTCTGGTAGCTGAAGCCGGTCAGATCACCGTAAATGCACATTTGCTGGTTTGTCGGCGTCGGCACGTGGTTCAGGAGATTGGACTCCCAGCTCAGGTCGACATTGGCCAGCTCGAGGTCGTATAGCGGTCCGAAATACTGCTGTGCCCGCAGGCCGACCTCGAAAATCGCGGCCCAAACGATGATGAGCAGCGCTGCCCGTCCAAGCGCGCGAACCCACCGCATCATCGCGTCGATCCTCCGGCCCATCGTTTCCCGGCTGCGGGCAGACAACATCGGCCACAGAGCCGAATCCCGCCCGGGCCGCAACCCTTGCAGGAGCCGGCCGCGCGCAGTAGCGGCCTTTCCGAGATTTTCGAATCCATCCTACCCTTCGCAGATTTTGTCTGGCTTGGTGCGGATCTTGAGAATGCCCGCTTGCCACTATCGTCTGCGCATACCTTGATATGGAACGCCGGTGCGCGATGTCAACGAGATCGGCGCTGCCACCTTCCGGCGGCTGATCACGTTGCGCTGATGCAATGCAAAAACTGTTCGCCGGTCCGGTTCGCTGCGCCCGGACCATTCAGAATTTGCGCACGAGGTCCGGCGTGATCTCGGCAAGGCTGCGGATGCCCAACAGCGCAAGGTCGCGATGGATCTCCTCTTGCAGGAGCGTGATCGCCCGCTCGACGCCGGGTTGTCCGGCTGCAACGGCGGCGTAAAGGAACGGCCGGCCGACGAACACGAAATGCGCGCCGAGCGCCAGCGCCTTGATCACGTCCGTGCCGCGACGGATGCCGCCGTCGACCATGACCGTCATGCCCTTTGCCTCCGCCGCGATCTCCGGCAACGTGCGCAGCCCGGCAAAGGTGTAGTCGAGCTGGCGGCCGCCATGGTTGGAGACCAGCACGCCGTCGACGCCGCTTTCGCGCGCCATTCTGGCGTCGGCGGGCGAGACCAGTCCCTTGATGACGAGCTTGCCCTTCCAGCGCTTGCGGATCAGCTCGACATGCCGCCAGGCGAGCTGATCGCGCGCGCCGATATTGCGCATCAGGTTCTTCGAGAGTACCGGCGGGCCGGCGGTGGCGTCCATGTTCTCGAAACGCGGCATGCCGTGGTTGAGATAGGTGCGGGCGAAAGTATCGAACAGCCAGCGCGGATGGGTGATCGTGTCCCAGGCTACCTGAGGGGTGATCTTCATCGGCGTCTGGAAACCGTTGCGGATGTTGTTTTCGCGGTTCGGCTGCACCGGCACGTCCGCGGTGATCACGAACGTGTCGTAGCCGGCCGCAGCCACCCGGTCGACCAGCGGCTCGATTCGTTCCGGCACGCCCGCAAGGTAGGCCTGGTACCAGGCGCCGGAATTTTCCTTGATGACGTCTTCCAGCCGGATCAGCGAGGCTGCGCTCAGGATCATCGGCACATTCAGGGCGGCCGCAGCGCGTGCATAGACGATATCGCCGCGATAGGCGCAGAGCGCCGACGAGCCCATCGGCGGAATGCCGAACGGCGAGGCGTAGGTCTTGCCGAACAGCGTCGTGGTCTGGTTGCGCGAAGAGACATCGTTGAGCACCCGCGGCACGAAGCCGTACTCGTCGAACGCGTTGCGGTTGTCGCGTAGCGCAGCATCGCTTTCGGCTCCGCCGGAGACGTAGCCATAAAGGAATTTCGGCATGATCCGTCGCGCTGCCGGTTCGAAATCGTCGAGGCAGAGATAGCGTCGCAGGTGGCGCGGCACTGCGCTGACGGGGCGGACCATGGTCGGGGAGGGGGTTGCGAGCGTACCGGTCTTGTCGAGCACGTTGTTGTTTCCGTTTCTTGTGGGGGCGGCGTCAGCGTCGCCGGGGCGGGTTCGACTTGTTGATGGACGCGCTGAGCTCGCCGAGCATCTTGCGGGTGTCCGAAATCAGCGCGCCGGATTTCTTGTCGAAGCTTTCGACCAGCTCGCGGAACGAAATGATGGTCGGCAGCAGCTCGCCGTTGTATTTGTCGCTGCCGAGACTCTTCAGGAAGTCCTGCGTCTTGGTAAAGCCGTTGTCGACCGAGGTAACGGCCGATTCCGCCGACGTCATCACGCTGGTGATGCGGTCGCTGGAGCCGGCGAGGCTCGCGGTGAAGGATTCCAGGCCGAGCAGCATGTCTTTCACCGCCTCTTCGTTTTCGGTGACGACCCTGTCGACATTGCGCAGCGCGACCCGGATCTTTTCCTGCGTGCTGAGAGTGCCCTCGCTGTCGGCGGTCAGCGTCGGGACGCCCTCGGCATCGACCGGCGGCGACGCGCCGTTGACAGTACCGCCGGTGAAGGAGATGGCCGCAATCCCGGTCAGCCCCTGGAATTCGAGGCCGACCTGGGTGTCGGCGCGCAGCGGCGTATTGGGATCGATCAGCGCCAGCGCGACCACGCGGCGCGGATGATCGAGCTTCAGCGAGCGCACCTCGCCGACACGCACGCCCGCGAAGTTCACGCTGGAACCGCGGCGCAGGCCCGACGCCGAGCCCTCGAACACCACGTGGAAGGGCACAAGCTGCTTGACCCGCGAGAAGCGCTGGTAGCCGATCGTGCCGCCGAGTGCAGCTCCAACCAACGCCAGCGCGATCGTTCCGATCATCACGTTTCTGGAACGGAATTTCATAGCCTGTCCAGTTTACCGGTCTCAGAGATAGCGGATTTACCGCTCCAAGTCACCGCGAAGTCGCACCGTCCGGGGCTGCCGTTCGCGGATGCCGCGACGCAACGAACACGCCGGCCAGGACCAGCGCGAAGCCGATGAAATGGAACAGTTGCGGCCGTTCGCCGAGGAAGACAATCGACATCAGCGTGCCGAACACCGGCACGAGGTGGAAGAAAGGCGCCGCGCGGTTGGCGCCGATCAGCGCCACGCCGCGGTTGAAGCAGAGATAGGCCACGGTCGAGGGAAACACCGCGACATAGAACAGCGTCAGCAGGTTCGGCGCGTTCAGCTCCATCGCCGGCCGCGCATAAAGCTCCCAGACGAACAGCGGGATCAGGCTGGCCGCGCCGCAGCCGAAGGTGAAGGCGACAAAGGACAGGCCATGGATCGCCGGTCGTCTCGCCGTCAGCACCGAATAGAGGCCGAAGATCAGCAGGGCGAACATAAAGATGAGGTCGCCGCGATTGAATTCGACTTCCTTCAGGCTGAGGAAGTCGCCATGCATGATGATGACGAGCACGCCGACCAGCGAGAGCAGGATGCCGAACGCCTGCGCCGCTGTAAGCCGCACGCCGAACAGCGCCAGCGACCACATCGCGACGAACAGCGGCCCGGCCGGCTGCAACAACAGCGTGTTGATCGCCTGCGTATATTCCAGCGACCAGTATTGCATGGTGTTGAAGGCGCCGATCCCCGTCACCGACAGCACGATCATGACGCCGAGCCGGCTCCGAATCGCGTGCCAGTCCTGCACGACGTATCGCCAGGACATCGGCAGGATGATCAGGAAGGCGAAGAACCAGCGCAAGAACGACAGCGTCACCGGCGCAATGTGGCCGGCGGCCAGCTTGCCGACCACGGCGTTGCCGGCCCAGCACGCTGCGGTGATGGACAGCAGCAGATAGGGCTGGTTGGCGATCCAGTGGATCGGCGATCGGCCGGCGGTGGTTTCGGGGGCAGACATCAGGAGGAACCGGTTCCGTGTCAGGCAAGTCCCCGCCCGGAGACCCGCACCGGGCCTCAACCCCCGGCCCGCGCCAGTGACACGGAATATTGCCAGCCACAATGGCGCAGACGCATTGCGTCCATGCGCCGGTGCGTCCGCCAAGCGCGCACGGAGGATGGAGCTTTCGCCATCACGCCGTCAGCGCATGCGTCACGGCCCCGGCCGCAAGCGCGGCATCGTTGGGATCGATCTCGATCTGCAGGCCGCGTTGCCCGCCATTGACGAACACGGTGGTGTGGGTCAGCGCCGCCCGGTCGATCGCGACGGGCACCTTCTTCTTCTGCCCGAACGGGCTGATGCCGCCGACATGATAGCCGGTGATCCGCTCGGCATCGGAAGGCTGCATCATCTTCGCCGCCTTGGCGTCCATCGCCGCGGCGAGTTTCTTCATGCTGACCTCGCTGTCGGCGGGCACCACCACGCAGACGGGGTTGCCGTCGACCTCCACCATCAGCGTCTTGAGCACGCGGTTCGGCTCGACGTCGAGCGCCTCGGCTGCCTGCAGGCCGATATGCTCGGCCGTGGAATCGTAGACATAGGTGTGCAGCTTGAAAGCGATGCCGAGCTTGCGCAGCGCAAGCGTCGCTTGTGTCGTCTTGGGCATGCGAAAAAGCCCCGTGGCCGCCGGCTCCTGAAATATCCGGCGCGGGCCGCATGATTCCCGCAATCGCCGCAGCAATCAACGATCCACGTCGTCGCGTACGTCGCGCGAGGTGAAACCCGCCCCTGCCCATGAACGGATTTTCAGGGGATATCAATAGCTTGATGACCTTTTGGTAAGCACGAAAACCCCTGTTCTTGCTTGCCTCGGCAGCCCGCTTCCTTTATCCGGAGGGAGCCCGGAAGGCGGCCCCGGCGGCCGCGAACGGGTGCACGAAACGCACGATCCGGACGAGACGGGGACCTCTTGACCGGCAGACGTGCCTTAATCTCTGAAGCCTCAAGGATTGGACTTTCGAATGGCCAATGTTGTCGTCGTCGGCGCCCAGTGGGGCGACGAGGGGAAGGGCAAGATCGTCGACTGGTTGTCTGAACAGGCCGACATCGTCGTGCGCTTCCAGGGCGGCCACAATGCCGGCCATACGCTCGTCATCAATGGCCAGACCTACAAACTCGCGCTGCTGCCCTCGGGCGTGCTGCGTCCCTCCAAGCTCTCCGTGATCGGCAATGGCGTGGTGTTCGATCCGGCCGCCTTTCTGGACGAGGTGACGCGGCTGAAGGGACAGGGCGTGGCCGTCGGCCCCGACAATTTGCGTGTCGCCGAGAACGTCACGCTGATCCTGCCGCTGCATCGCGAACTCGACGCGCTGCGCGAGTCTGCCAACGCGGCGACCGCGATCGGCACCACCCGACGCGGCATCGGGCCTGCCTACGAGGACAAGGTCGGCCGTCGCGCCATTCGCCTGATGGACCTTGCCGACCCTCAGACGCTTCCTAACAAGATCGATCGCCTGCTGGCGCATCACAACGCGCTGCGCCGCGGCCTCAACCTGCCGGAATTCGACGGCGCTGCCATTCTGAAAGAGTTGATGCAGATGGCGCCGCAACTCCTGCCCTATGCCGATACGGTGTGGCGGCTGCTCGACATCAAGCGACGCGAGGGCAAGCGAATCCTGTTCGAGGGTGCTCAGGGCGCCTTGCTGGATGTCGATCACGGCACTTACCCCTACGTCACCTCCTCCAACACTGTGGCGGCGCAGGCCGCAACCGGAACCGGCATGGGTCCGGGCGCGGTCGGCTATGTGCTCGGCATCTGCAAGGCCTACACCACGCGGGTCGGTCAGGGACCGTTTCCGACCGAGCAGGACAACGAGATCGGCCGGTTGATCGGCGAACGGGGCCGCGAGTTCGGCACCAATACCGGCCGGCCGCGCCGCTGCGGCTGGTTCGATGCGGTGCTGGTACGGCAGACCGTTCGCACCTGCGGCATCTCCGGGCTCGCGCTGACCAAGCTCGACATCCTGGACGGCTTCGACAGCATTCAGGTCTGCACCGGCTACAGGCTGGACGGCAACGAGATCGACCATCTGCCGGCCGGCGAGGGTGCGCAGGCGAGGGTCGAGCCGATCTACGAGACCGTCGAGGGCTGGAAACAGCCCACCGCAAATGCCCGTTCCTGGGCTGACTTGCCGGCCCAGGCCATTAAATATGTTCGCAGGGTCGAGGAATTGGTGGGATGTCCAATCGCATTGCTTTCCACCAGCCCCGAACGCGAGGATACTATCCTGGTTCAGAACCCCTTTGAGGCTTAACGGGATGTTACCGGAAAGCCTGCATTGAAGAGAGAATGGCTGATTACTACCCGCTGATCGCCCGTGCTATTGCCGGCCTGGACCCCAGCGCTCCCGGCGAGAGCCGCCGTGCGCTCTATGAGCGGGCCCGTGCTGCGCTGATCCAGCAGTTGCGCAGCGTCGATCCGCCTCTCAGCGAGTCAGAGATCACCCGCGAGCGCCTGTCGCTGGAGGAAGCCGTCCGCAAGGTCGAGTCGGAAGCGGCCCAGCGCGCGCGCGATGCCCGCGGCGGCGGCAGCTCGCCCCCCAGCGCCCGCGAATCCTTCCGCCGCGCCAATGTCCGCCCCGCCGAGACCGGGGGCCCCGCTCCGGGGGCGGGTTCCACCGTCCGACCCCGCGCGCCTGCTC
>JAHCKB010000132.1 GCA_026125985.1 Bradyrhizobium sp. | reverse complement strand
GCGCTTTTGATTGCCGACGAGCCGACTACCGCGCTTGACGTCACGACACAGGCCCAGATCCTCAAGCTCGTGCGCGAGATGCAGGAGCGCAAGAAGACCGGCGTGCTGTTCATCACCCACGATTTCGGCGTGGTATCGGAGATCGCCGACCGCGTCGTGGTGATGCAGCTCGGCCGCATCGTGGAGCAGGGGGCGGCCGAGGAAGTGCTGCGCAACCCGCGCGAGGAATACACGCGGATGCTGCTCGGCTCGGTGCCGAGCATGACGCCGCCGAAGCGCGTGCCGGTGAGCGGGCCGGTGGTGCTGCAGACCGAGCGGTTGTTCAAGACTTACGGCAAGCGTTCGCTGTTCAATCCCAAGGCGCGCATCGTCAACGCGGTCAACGACGTGTCGCTGGAGGTACGCCGCGGCGAGACGCTCGGCATCGTCGGCGAGTCCGGCTCGGGCAAGTCGACCGTGGCGCGCTGCGTGGCGCGGCTGGTGGAGCCGACCAGCGGCGCGATCCGCATCGACAATGCCGATATCGCCGCCATGAAGGAAGCGCAGTTCCGCCCGGTACGGCGCCGGGTGCAGTTCGTGTTCCAGGATCCCTACCGTTCGCTCAACCCGCGCCGCACGGTCGGCGAGGCCATCATCGAAGGCCCGATGAATTTCGGCCTGCCGCGCAAGGAGGCGCTGCAGCGCGCCCGCGACCTGATGACGGTGGTGCATCTGTCGCCGGTTGCGGTCGACCGCTATCCGCACCAGTTCTCCGGCGGACAGCGCCAGCGTATCTGCATTGCCCGCGCGCTTGCCATGGAGCCGGAGCTCCTGATCGGTGACGAGCCGGTCTCCGCGCTCGACGTTTCGGTGCAGGCCCAGGTGCTGAAGCTGCTCGACGAGGTGCGCCGCAAGTTCAATCTCGCGGTGCTGTTCATCACGCACGACCTGCGGGTGGCAGCCCAGGTCTGCGACCGCATTGCGGTGATGCAGCGCGGCGTCATCGTCGAGCAGGGCTCGACCTCAGACGTGTTCGCCGCGCCCCAGCATGAATACACCAGGGCGTTGTTCGAGGCGGCGCCCGGCCGGCATCGGGAATTTCTTGCAGGCACCCCTGTGCCCGCATGATCGAAGGCTAGGAGCCCACCCGCAGCGGCGCGCCAAGCTTGCGCAAATAGGAGATTACCGACAGCGCGGTGATGCGGCCGGTGCGGGGATTTTCCGACGGCACGTTCTCGATCTGCATAGAGAAGGAAGCGGAGTCGGCTTCGACCTCGATCCGGTGCACGTTTCGTTCGAGAGAAGGATCGGCCCAGATTTCCAGCGTGGTTTTGTCCGGCCCGATGCCGGCCAGCGACAGCGCCACCGCGACGTTGAGGTTGGCGGGAAAGCCGACCGCCGCCTCGCGCGGCGTACCCTGAAATATCCGCAAGGGTTCCTTGATGTCCTCGATGCGGATGTTGTGCTCGGTAAGATAGGGCGCGCCCGCAAGGCCTCGCACCGGCTTTCGCGTCACCATGCGCACCGCGCGGATCTCTCCTTCCGCGGCTGCTGCGACCGCGTCGAGCCCGAGCAGGGCGCCGGTGGGAACGACGATCTGTCCGCCGTGTTCGCGGGCGAGATCGATCAGATGTTCGTTGACGAGGATGGCGCCGGCGCTCAGCACCAGCGCCGTCTTGCCGGCGCGCAGGAACGGAGCGGCGATATCGGGCAGCAGGTTTGCCGGCGCGCATTCGATCACGAGATCGGCCATCGGTTCGAGCTGATCAATGGCGACGACGGGCGGCGGGCGGTGGAGATGGGCAAGACGCGCGACGGCCTTGTCGCGGTCGTTGGCCGAGACCGCGGCCAGCGTGCAGCCGGGGATGCCGCGGTCGAGCGCCTCGGCGACCTTCAGCCCGATGGCGCCGAGGCTCGCGATGGCGATGCGGAGCGGCGCGGTTTTCCCGTGCCGCGCAAGCTCTTCATGTTTGATCGCCGCAAATTTTGTCATGGGATCGTCCTGCGACAGATGGCGTCGGCCAGCTTCGCGGAAGCAAGACCGTTGGGCAAGTGGGCCGGGAAGGCAGGTTGATCTCGTAACCTGTTCGGGTACGATCCAGTGCATCGCATCATAACCAGACAACAGTCCGGTTGCGGGCTGTTCAGGGGGAAATCTCGCCATGGCCGTTTCGCTGTATGAACTGAGTGTGCCGACCTATTTGCAGACGCTCGGGGCCGTGTCGGGCTTTCTCGAAAAGGGGCTCGCCCATTGCGCGGAATGCAATGCCCAGCCGGGTGAAGTGGTCGAGCACAGGCTGTTCGAGGACATGCTGCCGTTCAGCTTCCAGATCCGCTCGGTGGCGCATCATTCGGCCGGCGCGATGGAGGCGCTGAAGAGCGGCGTGTTCAATCCGCCCGGCAAGGCCGGTCCGCTCGACTATGCCGGCCTGCAGGCGCTGGTGAGCGAAGCGAGAGGCAAGCTCGAAGCGCTGAAGCCGGACGAGGTCAACGCGCTCGAGGGCAAGGACGTGGCGTTCCAGTTCGGCGAGACCAAGATCCCGTTCACCGCCGAGAATTTCATCCTGTCATTCTCGCTGCCCAACTTCCATTTCCACGCCACCACGGCCTACGATATCCTGCGCTCCCGCGGCGTGCCGCTCGGCAAGCGCGATTACATGGGAAGGATGCGGATCAAGAAGTGAGGGGCGATCGTCGGTCGGATCAGGTGGATCGTTCGCCGGTCCGCCTTTGCCGCTGGCTTCGGCTCGACAGCCTTCGCGCCCCCCGCGAGCGAAGGCGGTGTGGGCGGTGGGACTCGACTTGCGGCGTCAGCCTCACGCTTATTCGCAATGCTCTCTACTTTCGCACGCGCCACGCGGAAATTTTGGTTCCGGGGCCGAGGTCGATCGGCTCAAGAAAGTCAGGCGTTTCGCCGCGGCCAAGCCGCGCCTCCAATCCCTCCGGCGAGAGCTTGACGATGTTCCGATCGGGAGCCGCCGAGCAGGTTACGACATAGTCGACACGACGATCCGATAGTATCTGTTTTGCCTCGGATGGCGTGGCCAGCATCAGCCTGATAAGTGCGGCGTTCCCATCGTTGTTGCGGTGGTATGGACCCGCAAAGACGTCGTGGCCCGTTTCGGCAAGAATCGCCGGCCCAAGATCGAGCGGCGCCATCACACGTCCCGTCGGAAGCCGTTTCAGGGATACGATATCAGACAGGCTCCGGCACGGCGACAGATCGCCAACTGCTTCAGACTTGAAGATTGCATCCAGTATCGGCTTGGCCGAAAGTCCCACGACGTCGAGACTGAAGGGAGATGCCGCAACTGACACCAGAAGCAGCCTCGCTCCAGAAGCAAATCGGGGCCACAGGATCCCGAGGCTCGCAGCAAAGACCGGAGCTCCAACGATCGATGCGGCGGCAAGGCCGCGGATTTGCCAAAAGCCGAAGCCGGCCAGCGCAGCCAGTGCAGCCAGGGCAACTATCCAGCGAAATCTTTCGGCGGGATCAGATCGGACCAACGCCATTGCTGCGAGGCCTAATGTCATGATTGGAAATACGTAGTAAGCGCCGATTTTTTCCGGGAAAAGCTGCAGCATCCTGGCGAACGAGATCGCTTCGCCGATGTTGTTGACCCACAGAGATATGACGATCGGATCGAGATGTCCGAAGGGAGATGCAATGCATCCCGAAAACGAGGCGAGGAACGACCCGATCAGAGCGATTGCCAGCGTCACGCCGCTCACAACGCGCATGCCTCGCGTCGACCGGTAGCGGTCAATTCCGACCATGGACATCAGGCTGATGCCGCCGCCCACGGTCAACAGCAGGACTGGTCCACCGAAGGCATCACATACTGGCGCTGCAAGTGACGACAACGGCATCAGCGCCGGTGCGAGCAGGAGCGAGGAGGCCGCTAGCCCCGCGCCGAACGCGCCGACCTGGCGGGCCACGGCTGCGCCACGCCATACAAAAAGGCCAAATACCGCGACACCTATTGCTGCGATGGCAGGCAGCATCTCGATGCCGATCGCCAGTGATAGCGATGCCATCAGGCCACCCAGCGCGGCTTTGCCGGCGCTCTGCTCGATCTGTGCCGTCATCAGGACCAGCGCAAGCAACAAAACGATCTGCGCGTTGTGGTGATCGATGGCGCCGGCCCGGAAATGCACGAGGGCCGGAAGCGACAGCACGGCCAGCGCCACTGCCGCTATGACGGGAGTAGTGCTGTTGCTCATTTGCCTGGCAATCGCTGCGACCAGCATCAGGGCTATCGCAAGGAGCAGCGTTGGCCAGAAATACAGCGTCAGGGCTTGCGCATTGTGGGTTCCCAGCAATGGCTTCAGCAACAGGATAAACCCCGCCAATGGAGCGTCGATGATGCGCGACCAATGCATCGAGGTGCCGCTCGGCGGATTCATTCGATATTGGAATACATCGAACCAGGCTTGCCCGCCGATCAAGTCCCGGACCTCGACGAGCCTCATGGTGTCGTCGGTGGACATGGCATCGAATACGCTGCCATTGATCGCGGGTAACATGAGTATCGCGGATGCCGCCAGAAACAGTAGTGCGATCACGCATATTCGATAAGCGTCACGCTGTTGCTTCGGTGCTGCTTGGCCCGAGGTCAGACTAAGGCAAGACATGGCTTCCTCACGACCGTCAGCGACGACAACAAGAAACCTGCTCTGAAGGAATAGCAGGCGAGGCGATGTGGGGCGTGTTTTCGGGTGAAAGTCAGGTCAGTATGCGACGGACACGTTAAGCGATTCTTATCAATACGATACGTATCGTGGTCATGTATGTCGATTTGAACCGTCGCGTATGCAACCGGCGCCAGGCGAGCGCCGATGAGGCAGTCACAGGCTGACACGGGGCCGAGGGTATCATTGCGACAACGTCAGGATTCGCCCCCTCGTCTTCTTGACGCGCAGGGTATTGCGAACGCCATCCTCAATCGACTTGAATTGATCGATGGGCCGCGCTTGCAAGACTGGCTAAACAAACTTTCGGAGTGATGTCGTCTTCTGCACCTTGGCTCCTCATGCAGTGACTAGCGCAATCGTCATCGCGAAGCCGCTGGAAGTGAACCTGCGTGTGCTTGTAGGGTGCATTCCATTTGCCCCAGCTCTTCTTGATGATGGCACTGATCTTGGCATCCGAACCGGAATAGCTGGAGCCACCATGAATGTGCAGTCGCCCCGCGAAGAGATAGGGAAATGAAATTCCAGCCCGTT
This sequence comes from Bradyrhizobium sp., assembly GCA_026125985.1. Taxonomy (GTDB): domain Bacteria; phylum Pseudomonadota; class Alphaproteobacteria; order Rhizobiales; family Xanthobacteraceae; genus Bradyrhizobium. Next base: position 6,931 of record JAHCKB010000132.1, on the reverse strand, counting down.
GCAGATTTTGATCAAAGGGACGCTTCAGGTCGCTTAGGAAGCCCGCCAGATGCGCCAAGGCTTTAGCCAAGGTTTCCGCTGTGCTGGTGCGGGCGGTGGGACTCGAACCCACACGACGTTGCCATCGAGGGATTTTAAGTCCCTTGCGTCTACCAGTTCCGCCACGTCCGCAGTCCCCAGGGAAGCTTGCGATATCTACCGCGTTTGGCGGCGAAGGGGAAATGGGATTATTTCGTCGGAAAGCTCGACCGTTCAACATATTAGCGGCCTTTCTGAAGGCGCTGTTTGAGCGGTGCGGGGGCGATCGGTCTGCCCCGGCGCAGCCTCAATCCGGTCACGGGGGGCTGCTTTAGGCAATCTCAACGTCCTCGGTCTACCAAGGTCATATGCGCCTTTCGTTGCCCGCCTGTTTCCCGCTTTCACGCGGCTGTTCCGCCGCTGCGCTGGCGCTTGTGCTTTTCCTTCCGGGGTGCGCCAGCATGGGCGACAGCGTCAGCCTCGCCTTCGCCGATCCGGCGAAATACGAGCTCTACGACTGCAAGCAGCTCGAGCCCGAGCGCAAGCGGCTGGCCGACCGTACGGCTGAACTGCAGGGGCTGATGGCGAAGGCGGAGACCGGCGTCGGCGGCGCTGTGGTGGCCGAGGTTGCCTACCGCAACGAGTATGTTGCGACGCGCGGGCAGGCGAGGCTCGCCGAAGAAGCCTGGCAGAAGAACCGCTGTCGCGACACAATTCCGGGTGCTGCGATGCGGGTGGCGCCGTCTTCCGCACCGGGCACGCCGCCTTCACGCGCCGGGCGGTCGGTGTACTGAGTTCGCCATGGCCGGGCTTGTCCCGGCCATGCACGACGTCTCTTCGCTGTACCAAGGACGTAGATTCCAGGGACAAAGCCCGGGCATGACAAGGATTTCTTGTCTGCTTACGAAAGCCGCCAGTCGTAGATCCAGTCCTGACGCGACAGCATGCGCCTGCCGCCCATGACGCGGATGTAGAGGTCGCGCGCAACGGCCATCGGTCCGCTCATGTGATAGATGCTGCCCTGGCGCCGGGCGAGCCGCTTCACCCTGGCGACGCGTCCGCGGCGCTGGCGTGCGTATTTCTTCAAGGAAGCGGCGATGCCGTCGGCATCGCTTGCGCCTTCGCTGAGGCACTTCGCCAGCACGGCAGCATCCTCGATCGCCATGCCCGCGCCTTGCGCGGCAAAGGGCAGCATCGCATGGGCGGCATCGCCGAGCAGCGCGATCTGGCCCTCATGCCATTCGTCGTCGGGAAGAGTGAAGAGCGCCCAGCGCTTCCATTCATCGACCGCGCTCGCCAGCATGCGCGCGGTTGCAGGCCAGCGGGCGGAGGCGAAGAACTGCTTGATCTCGTTGGCGTCGCCCGGCGAACTCCAGCCGGGCCTGTTCCAGGTGCCGCCGACGATCGCCACCACATTGACCTGACGGCCTCCCGAGATCGGATAGGCGACCAGATGCGCATTCGGCCCCATCCACAACTGCACGCGGGAGGAGGTGTATTCGCGCGGCAGGGCCGTTGCTTCCAATGTGCCGCGCCAGGCGATCAGTCCGGAAAATTGCGGCTGCACCTCCGGAAACAGATGACTGCGCACCGACGACCAGATGCCGTCGGCCCCGATCAGGGCGTTGGCGACATCCTGCTGGCGCGTCAATCCGCGCCGCTGAACGACAGTCAGGCCGCGCGCATGTTTCGTGACGTCCTCGAACTGGCAACCGAGGCGCAGTTCGACATCGGGCGTGACTTCGACCTGCGCCAGCAGTGCGGCCTGCAGATCGGCGCGATGCACCACCCAATAGGGCGCCCCGGCGCGGAAGGTCGCTGCTTCCCCCACCGGCAGGCGGCAGATCTCGCCGCCGGCGCGCGCGCTCATGATGTTGATGGATTCCGGCACCACCGCGCGGCCGGCAAGCCGCGGTTCCAGACCGAGTTCGACCAGGATGCGGCTGGCGTTGGGGGAAAGCTGCAGGCCGGCGCCGGCTTCCTCCAGCTTCTCGGCCTTTTCCAGCACGACGGCGCGAAAGCCCTTCCTGGCAAGCGCCAGCGAAGCCGTCAGTCCCCCGATGCCGGCACCAGCCACAAAAATGGTGCGCGAGGGCGCCACGGACGGATCAGGCGGCCTTGTCCTTCAGCACACACTCGGGCGGCCGGGCCTCGCCCGGCTTGAGGTCGGCGGCAAAGCGGTAGAGCGTCGAGCAATAGGGGCAGATGATCTCGTTGTCGTTGCCCAGATCGAGGAACACATGCGGATGGTCGAAGGGCGGCCTGGCGCCGACGCACATGAATTCCTGCGATCCGATTTCGATCACCGGGACGCCGGCATCGTTGTGGAAATGCGGAACGACGTGGTCGGCCATGACCTGTTCACCTTCGGTAGCGCGTGAGGCGAGCCGCAATCGGAGCGATACGGCGGGAGCGGAATGTTGCCGCGCACCATAATGGCGGGTGCGGTTGATTCCTAGATGCCCCGACGGCTCATTTGCTCCCTGCAAATTCGACACAATCCTGCGGTTGCCGAAAAGCCCTTCTTTCGTCGGGGCGGTTGTGCTGCGGAAATGACATACCATCTTGAGGACGACAAAAGGACCGGTTTTCGGCGATGAAGCGAGCGCGGCTCAGTCTGGCGGTCTCGAGCATGGTGGTCAGCGCCGCCGTGGCGGTGGCGTTGTGGCCGAAGGGCCGCGAGGCCTGGAACCTGCTGACTGCTCAGGACGACCCGGCCGAACTCTCCAGCCTGCAGGTGAATTCTGCCCTGCGGAAAGATCCCCACCTTATCCAAGATAATATCGAGGCCGCGCTTTCCGGCGGCGATCCCGATCTCGCAGGCAGCTTTGCCGAACTTGCTCGCGAGAGCGGCGTTCCCGTCGGCGAGGATCTGTCGAAGCGGGTGAGCGATGCGGTGGCGGAGGACAGTTCGAGCACGCAGCTCGCCAGGCGTTTTGCCACCGGCTTCATCACCGGCAACGCGGACGACGTCGCGAGTCTTACCGGCACGGTAGCCGGCGACCTCTTCGTGTGGGGCGACATCCGGGATGTCGTGCGCGAGGGCAAGCATCTCGCCACCGGCGAGGAGACCGACCATCTCATCCTCGGGCTCGCCACCGTGGGCCTTGCGGTGACGGCGGCGACCTACGTCTCCGTCGGCGGCGCCGCGCCGCTGCGCACGCCGGCCTCACGCTGGTCAGGATACAAGAAAGGTCGGCCGCCTCAGGGCCTGGTGCAGTTCGCGGGCCGTTCGGCGCGCGAGGTCGTCGATGCGCCGATGCTGCAGAAGGCGGTTGCATCCGGCTCGGTGCTGCGTCCCGCCGAGACGATCGGCGCCATGAAAGCGGCGTTCCGCGCCGAGAAGGCGGGCGTACTGGTGCGGCTTGCCAAGGACGTCGGCCGCGTCGGCGAGAAGGCGGGCATCAAGGCGGCACAGGACACGCTGAAGATCGCCGAGAGTCCGAAGGAGGTCGCGCGCGCCGCGCGGCTGGCGGAGAAGAAAGGCGGGCAGACCCGCGCCATCCTGAAGACGCTCGGCCGCGGTGCGCTGCTGCTGGCCACAGGCGCCTTCAATCTGACCATGTGGCTGTTTGGTCTTGTGCTGACGCTGTTCGGCTTGCTGTCCTCGATCAAGGCAACCACGGAACGGTTGACCTGGGCCTGGCTACGCCGCAAGAAGGCGCGGCGGGCGCGCCTGATGGCCGCACAGTCCGCATCACCGGCGGCGGTTGCCGTCGGCTAGATTTGGCGGGTATTTGCCCGCGTCGATCTTTCCTTCACGCACGGAATTGCCAATGCCGAGTTTTCACCACGGCGACGTCCAGATTGCCTATCTCGACGAAGGCGAAGGCGAGCCGATCCTGCTGGTACATGGCTTTGCCTCGACCAAGAACGTCAACTGGGCCTATCCCGGCTGGGTGTCGGAGCTGAAGCGGCTGGGCCGCCGCGTCATCGCGCTCGACAATCGCGGCCATGGCGAGTCCTCGAAGCTGTACGATTCCGCGCAATACGACATTGCCACCATGGCGAGCGACGTCGTCGCATTGATGGACCATCTCGAAATCCAGCGTGCCGACGTCATGGGCTATTCGCTGGGCTCGCGCATGACCGCGGTGCTGGCGTGCGAGCAGCCGCAGCGGCTGCGCTCGATCATCCTGGGCGGCATCGGTATCGGCATGATCACCGGCGGAGGCCCCGGCGAGAATGTCGCGAAAGCACTGGAAGCGCCGAGCCTCGATGACGTCACCGATCCCGTCGGCCGCACCTTTCGCGCGTTTGCGGACCAAACGCGTTCGGATCGCATTGCGCTGGCGGCGTGTCTGCGCGGCTCGCGGCGGCTGATGACGCGCGAGGAGGCGGCGCGTATCGCGGTTCCGACCCTGATTGCCGTCGGCACCAGGGACGAGATCGCGGGCTCCGCAGCCGCGCTCGGCGAGATCATTGCGGGCTCGAAGGTGCTGGATATTCCCGATCGCGACCACATGCGTGCAGTGGGCGACAAGGTCTACAAGGCCGGCGTTGCCGAATTCCTGTCAGCCCGGCCGTGAATGGCCTGCGTCGCCGCTGCCGAAACGCCGGGTCACCGATATCAGCACCACGAAGGTTGCTACCCAGACGAGCCGCGCGCCATAGCGATCGTGCGGCCCCGATATGACGCCGCATATGATCGCGTTGCCCAGCAATGCGGACGTGGCAGTCGCCGCGAGCAATGTCAGATCGTCGAATCCGTAACGCCACGAGCGCCAGGCCAGGATTGCGGCAAGCAGCAGCATCGAGGCCAGTGCGACAGGCACGTGAACGTAATTCAACTCCGTGAAATCGAAATGCCAGCGCTGCTGTTTCGCCGCGCGCATCGGCTTGATCTGGGACGGGATGTAGCGCTCGATGATCCCGTAGGTGTGTCCGATCCAGGTGTTGGTGCCTTCGCCGGTCGCCACCATCGCCAGTTGCTTTGCGGTGGCTGTGAGTGCCGCTCGTGCCTGCTGCGCGGGATACTCCTTGAGCGATCCCAGCGCGATGGTCCTCATCTCGTCGTTCAGTCCCTTGAAGCGACCGAGCGTGTCGAACATGCTGTCGCCCCACAGGAACTGGTCGGCCGTGGCGGGTAGCTCGTTGCGATAGGGACAGAGCTTCAGGTTGTCGCGCGGGCAGTGATCGCGCAGATATCGGCCGACGATGCCATCCTGCAGCATTCGCCCGAAGATGACGCCATAGCCGCCCGGCGTCCAGGCCAGCTCGCCCGACAGCGCGAAATTCGCCGACAGCAGCATGGCGGCGCCCGTGGCGATCGAGAGCCATCCCTGCAGCAGTCCACTCCCGGGGATGCGTCCGCGCAGGAAAGGCCAGGCGACCAAACCGAGGCAGCACAGCCCGAGCAGTACCGCCATGGTCGCGCTGTGGGTAGACGCGGAGAAGGCGATGAAGACGAACAGCGCGAATTTCTCCAGACCGGTAGTGCGCGCGCCATGCAGCACCAGGATGTAGATCGCCAGTACCGACAGGCCCGCAAAGATGTCCGTGAGCAGAAGGCTGACGAGCCAGGGCAGGGAGGTGGTCAGCGCCAGCGCGATGCCGATCCCGAGCAATCGCCGCGGCCCGCTCATGCCGAGCACGCGCAGGGTCAATTGCAGGATCCAGAAGGTCGCGAGCGCCTGGATGCCGAGATTGATCCAGAACGAGGAGTCTTCGCCGAAATGCAGATAGAGCCCGAACACCGTGGAGCGGCTGGGCACCAGGTAGCCCTCATACCAGCGGGCCAGATAACCCCCGGTGTCGTACTGGAGCAGCGGATAGCCATTCCAGATTGCAGGTGCGACCAGCACGAGCGGAATGACGATAGCGGCGACCCAGATCAGACCCGATTCGCCCCTTCGAGCACCCAGAATCTGCGTATTAATGTGGCGTTTCCTCATTTTTCGGCCAACATGCCCGGAACCGGCCCAGTTCCGAAATCAGCCAATAGTCGCGTTTGCCGCGCTTGAATTCCTCGACCGGCGGACCACCTGCAATAAACCGCCCACCGGACCGGCCTCTCGGGGCAGGATTTACTTAACGGACGCCGGCCCCGGGACAGCGGATCGCCTGCCGTGCTACAAAAGTCAACCAAACGAGCGAGAACGACCATGGCCGTGCATCACGTCAGTCCGCAGGGTGGCAAGCTGACCGCATTCGACCCGATCTGGGATCGCATCCGCGGGGAGGCCGAGGACATCGTCCGCCGCGAGCCCGAGCTTGCCACATTCATCTTCTCGACCGTGCTGCATCACGAAAGGCTCGAACATTCGGTGGTGCATCGCGTCGCCGACCGACTGGACCATTCCGCGCTGTCGGGCGACCTGATCCGCCAGACCTATGACGAGGCGCTGAGGGACGATCCCGATATCGGCAATGCCTTCCGCGCCGATCTCGTCGCCGTCTACGACCGCGATCCTGCAACCTCGCGCTTCATCGATCCCTTGCTCTACTTCAAGGGCTTTCACGCGCTGCAAACACATCGTCTCGCGCACTGGCTCTACCTGAAGGGCCGCAAGGACTTTGCCTATTATCTGCAGAGCCGCTCTTCCGCGGTATTCCAGACCGACATCAACCCGGCCGCCCGCATCGGCCGCGGCATCTTTCTCGACCACGCCACGGGCTTCGTCTGCGGCGAGACGGCCGTCATCGAGGACGACGTCTCGATCCTGCATGGTGTCACCCTCGGCGGCACGGGCAAGGAGCATGAGGATCGCCATCCGAAGATCCGGCATGGGGTGCTGATCGGGGCGGGCTCCAAGATTCTCGGCAATATCGAGATCGGCCATTGCGCGCGCATCGCGGCGGGCTCGGTTGTCATCAAGCCGGTGCAGCACAACGTCACGGTGGCCGGCGTTCCCGCCAAGGTGGTCGGCGAGGCCGGCTGCCCCGAGCCCTCGCGCAACATGGACCAGATGCT
>JAHCKB010000131.1 GCA_026125985.1 Bradyrhizobium sp. | reverse complement strand
ATGATCGACCGGCTGGTCGCCAATGGCTGGGTGGAGCGGCGCACCGCGCGCGACGACCGCCGCGTCAAGCGGGTCTATCTCACCGAGGATGCCGAGCGGGTGCACCGGCGCATCTGGCGCGTTGCCGAAGAAACCGTCGACGCCGCACTTGCCGATCTTTCGGCGCGGGAAGGCAGGCTTCTGATGGATCTGCTCCAGCGCATCAAGACAACGCTGGTGTCGGCGGACGGAAACGGGTCAACGGCCGTGGCGGCCGCGACCAACCGGAAGCGTGCATCGAACGGCGCAGGCCGGCACAACGGCAGGGCTGCAGTATGAGCAAGCGGATGCAGCGGTTTGCGCTCATCGGTGTCCCTGTGCTGGTCGTGGTGGCGGCGGTGATCTTCTGGCTGCAGGGCGGCCGCTACATGTCGACGGAGAATGCCTTCGTCAAGGCCGATATCGCCCAGATCGCCAGCGAGGTTCCCGGCCGCATCATGGAACTCAAGGTTCGCGATCATTCGGCGGTCACGGCAGGCGACGTGCTGGTGCGCCTCGACCCATCGACCTACAAGCTTGCGCTGGCGAAAGCCGAAGCCGAGGTCGACTCCGCGCGCGCCGCGGTCGAGCAGGCGAAGGCGAACCTGCGTGAGGTGCGGGCCGAAGCCAAGGAGGCCGAGAACAAGCTCGAATATCTACGCACCCAGGCGAGGCGTCAGCGGGATTTGTCCGGACGTGGCGTGGCGTCGACAGCGCAATTGGAGCGGGCCAACAGCGATGAGCAGGAAGGCGTGGACCGCGTTGCGGTGCTGCAGCAGCGGATCACGCGGATGGTAGCCGCACTCGGCGGCAAGCCGGACCGGCCGACCGACCAGTTCGCGGCTGTGCGCGAGAAGCTCGCGCTACGCGACCGCGCGGCGCTCGATCTCTCCTATACCGAGATCAAGGCGCCGAAATCCGGCGTGGTCGTCAATTTCCGCCTGCAGCTCGGCGAGCAGGTCAAGCCGCAGACCCCGCTGTTTGCGCTGGTTACCGACCGCCGGCCGTGGCTGGAAGCCAATTTCAAGGAGACCGAGCTCACCTACGTCAAGGTGGGGCAGAAGGCCAAGGTCATCCTCGACATGCATCCCGACGTCACCTGGGATGCCGAGGTCGAAAGCATCAGTCCGGCCACTGGCGCCGAATTCGCCGTGCTGCCGGCGCAGAACGCCTCGGGCAATTGGGTAAAGGTCGTGCAGCGGCTGCCGGTCCGGTTGCGGCTGATCGAGCAGCCGGGCGAGCCGAAATTGCGCGCCGGCATGACCGCCTATGTCAGCATCGATACCCGCCGCACGCGGCAGCTCTCCAGCCTGTTCGGCGGCGGCCCGGCGGTTGCCGGAAATCCAGCAGCGGAGACCCGCGAGGCGAAGTGAGAAGCAAGAGGGGACGCTGCGCCCCCGCGGGAACGCGGCTTGAAGGGCTTGCCGCCTCCCAGACTCACCGCCGCGCTGCACAAGAGATGATCTGTCCAGCCGAAGTTTTGGGCGGAAACGGTTGCGAGGCACTTGCGATGCGGATTCGTATCCTCGCGTAAGACATTGATTGTATTTGTTGAAATAGAATATCCGAGTTGGCACGCGTCTTGAAACAGTGACGCTACAGGCCGCCATTGCCGTCGGCCGATGCGCCCGCCGACGGGCCTCGCAAAATCCCAGACAAATCGCCCGCTGATCGCGACGCCCGCAGCGTCGTCGCGCGGAGCCGTCGGAACTGAAAGGCAGACCATGCTGGAGAGACTGACGAAGCAGAAACTGGTGGTGATCGGCAATGGAATGGCCGGCATCCGCACCGTCGAGACGCTGCTGGAACGCGCGCCCGACCTCTACGACATCACCGTGTTCGGCGCCGAGCCCTACGGCAACTACAATCGCATTCTTCTCTCTCCGGTGCTGGCCGGCGAGAAGACCGTCGACGACATCATGCTCAATACCGAGCAATGGTACCGCGACAACGGCATCACGCTCCGCAAGGGCGAGACCGTCACCATGATCGACCGCCGCACCTGTGAGGTCGTCACTGCTGACGGCGACCGGGTGCCTTACGACCGGCTGCTGATCGCGACCGGCTCAAACCCGATCGTCCTGCCGATCCCCGGCAACAAGCTGAAGGGCGTCATCGGCTTCCGCGACATCCATGACGTCGAGCAGATGGTGGAGGCGTCGGCTACCCGCCGCAATGCCATCGTGATCGGCGGCGGCCTGCTCGGGCTGGAAGCCGCCAACGGCTTGATGAAGCGTGGAATGAACGTCACCGTCGTGCATCTGCTGGACTCGCTGATGGAGCGCCAACTCGATGCCGTGGCCGGCGGCTTGCTGCGCAAGTCGCTCGAGGAGCGCGGGATGGTGTTCAAGATGCCGGCGGAGACCGAGGCTATTCTCGGCGAAGATCATGTCACCAGCGTCCGCTTCAAGGACGGCACGGAACTGCCTGCTGACATCGTCGTGATGGCGGTCGGCATCCGCCCCAATATCGAGCTTGCGAAGAAGGCGGGGCTTTACTGCGAGCGCGGCATCGTCGTCTCCGACACCATGCAGACCTATGACGGCCGTATCTATGCGGTCGGCGAGTGCGCGCAACACCGTCGCCAGGTCTACGGCCTCGTCGCGCCCCTGTTCGACCAGGCCAAGGTCTGCGCCAACCATCTGGCGATGAAGGGCTTTGCCACCTATGACGGCTCGGTCACTTCCACCAAGCTCAAGGTGACCGGCATCGACCTGTTCTCGGCCGGCGACTTCGCGCCTGGGCCGGACAAGGAGGAGATCGTGCTGCAGGACGCCAATCGCGGCGTCTACAAGCGCATCATCCTGAAGGACAAGAAGATCGTCGGCGCCGTGCTCTACGGCGACACCGTCGACGGCCCCTGGTACTTCCAGCATCTGCGCGACGGCACCGACGTCTCGGCGATGCGCGAGCGGCTCGTGTTCGGCGCGGCTAATCTCGGTGACGGCGGCCATGCCGGCCAGAATTCCGTCGCCGCCATGAGCGACGCCACGGAAATCTGCGGCTGCAACGGCGTCTGCAAGGGCACCATCGTCAAGGCGATCACCGAGAAGAAGCTGTTCACGCTGGACGACGTGCGCGCGCACACCAAGGCGTCCTCGTCCTGCGGCTCCTGCACGGGCCTCGTCGAGCAGGTGCTGGCTTTCACCCTGGGTGGCGACTATTCGGCCGCGCCAAAGGTCAAGCCGCTTTGCAAGTGCACCGACCACAGCCATGACGACGTTCGCCGCGTCATCGTCGAGCAGAGCCTGAAGACCATTCCCGAGCTGATGAAGTTCATGGACTGGAAGACGCCGAACGGCTGTCACTCCTGCCGGCCGGCGCTGAACTACTATCTGCTTTCGACCTGGCCCGGCGAATACCAGGACGACCAGCAGTCGCGCTTCATCAACGAACGCGTCCACGCCAACATCCAGAAGGACGGCACGTACTCCGTGGTGCCGCGGATGTGGGGCGGGTTGACGACACCGAACGAGCTGCGCGCCATTGCCGATGTCGCCGACAAGTTCAAGATACCGACGGTGAAGGTCACCGGCGGCCAGCGCATCGACCTGCTCGGCGTCAGGAAGGAAGACCTGCCGGCGGTATGGGCCGATCTCAACGATGCCGGTCTCGTCTCCGGCCACGCCTATGCCAAGGGACTGCGTACGGTGAAGACCTGCGTGGGTTCCGAGTGGTGCCGCTTCGGGACCCAGGATTCCACCGGGCTCGGCGTCAAGATCGAGAAATCCATGTGGGGCTCGTGGACGCCGGCCAAGGTGAAGCTCGCGGTTTCCGGCTGCCCCCGAAATTGCGCGGAGGCGACCTGCAAGGACGTCGGCGTGATCTGCGTCGATTCCGGCTACGAGATTCATTTCGCGGGCGCCGCCGGCCTGCACATCAAGGGCACCGAATTCCTCTGCAAGGTCGAGACCGAGGAGGAGACCATCGAGGTGATCGCGGCGCTGACGCAGCTCTATCGCGAGCAGGGCTGGTATCTCGAACGAATGTACAAGTGGTGCGATCGCGTCGGCCTCGAGCAGATCCGCAAGGCCGTGGTCGAGGATCACGCCAACCGCAAGGCGCTGCACGATCGGTTCGTCTACTCGCAGCGATTCTCGCAGGACGATCCCTGGGCGGCACGCGCGCGCCGTGGCGTCGAGCGCAACGAGTTCAGGCCGATGGCCGAGCTGGCCGAAATGGAGCCCGCATGAGCAAGTGGATCGAAATCGGCCGGCTGCAGGACATTCCGCGCCTCGGCTCGCGCGTGGTGCGCACGGCTTCCGGCAACATCGCGGTGTTTCGTACCGAGAACGACGAAGTGTTCGCGCTCGACGACCGCTGTCCGCACAAGGGCGGGCCACTGTCGCAAGGGATCGTGCATGGCAAGCGCGTGACCTGCCCGCTGCATAATTTCGTCATCGAGCTGGAGTCCGGCGAGGCCGTGGCGCCGGACGAAGGCTGCACGCATTCGCATCCGGCGAAGGTAGAGAACGGGATCGTGTGGCTGTCGGTGCGCCAGACCGCTGCGGTCTGACCGGGTGAGGGACATGCCGGTCAAGACATCGTGCCCGTATTGCGGCGTCGGTTGCGGCGTGATCGCCGACCGCGACAGCGCAGGCAATATCAGCGTTGCCGGCGATCCCACCCATCCGGCCAATTTCGGCCGGCTGTGCTCGAAGGGCTCGGCGCTGGCTGACACGGTGGGTCTCGACGGGCGGTTGATGGCGCCCGTCGTCGACGGCCGGGAGACGAGCTGGGACGCAGCACTCGATATCGTGGCGGACGGTTTTGCGCGCACGATCCGCGAGCACGGTCCGGATTCGGTTGCCTTCTATGTCTCCGGCCAGCTCCTCACCGAGGACTACTACGTCATCAACAAGCTCGCGAAGGGCTTTTGCGGCACCGCCAATATCGACACCAATTCGCGGCTATGCATGGCCTCCAGCGTCGCCGGCCACAGGCGTGCCTTCGGCAGCGATACCGTGCCGGGTTGTTACGAGGATCTGGAACGTGCCGATCTCCTGATCCTGACCGGTTCGAATGCGGCCTGGTGCCATCCCGTGCTGTACCAGCGCATGATGGCGGCCAAGGAGAACAACCCGGCCTGCCGCGTCGTCGTGATCGATCCGCGGCGGACGGCGACCTGCGAGGGCGCCGACCTGCATTTGCCGCTGCGTTCGGGAAGCGATGCGGTGCTGTTCAACGGCCTGCTCGCCGCGCTGAAGCGCGCCAACGCGATCGACGGCAGCTTCGTGCGCGCCTTCACGACGGGCGCGGACGAGGCGCTGGCTTCGGTCGCCGACCAGACCGTGGCGGAGACCGCGGAGATCTGCGGCCTTTCTGTCGGGGCGGTCGAACGGTTTTTCGACTGGTTCATCAAGACCGAACGCACCGTCACGCTCTATTCGCAAGGCATCAACCAGTCTTCCAGCGGCGTCGACAAGGTCAACGCCATCATCAACTGTCATCTCTACACCGGCCGGATCGGTCGTCCCGGCATGGGGCCGTTCTCGCTCACCGGCCAGCCCAATGCGATGGGCGGGCGCGAGGTCGGCGGGCTCGCCAACCAGCTCGCCGCGCATATGGAAATCGACAACGCGCAGCACCGCGACATCGTGCAGCGTTTCTGGCAGTCGCCCGTTATCGCGGCGAAGCAGGGGCTGAAGGCCGTCGACATGTTCGAGGCGATCGCCGATCGCCGCATCAAGGCAGTGTGGATATTGTCGACCAATCCGCTGGTGAGCCTGCCCGATGCGAACCGCGCGCGCGCCGCGCTCGACGCCTGCGATCTCGTCGTGGTGTCGGATGTGCTGCGCTACACCGAGACCGCGCGGCATGCGCGGGTGTTGTTGCCGGCGCTGGCATGGGGCGAGAAGGACGGCACCGTCACCAATTCCGAGCGCCGCATCTCGCGTCAGCGACCGTTCCTGCCGGCGCCGGGTTCGGCACGGGCGGACTGGAAGATCGTCTGCGACGTCGCTGTGCGGATGGGATTTTCCGGCTTCGACTATGCCAGTGCCGCGGAGATATTCCGCGAGCACGCGGCACTTTCCGGCTTCGAGAACGGCGGCACGCGTGATTTCGACATCTCCGCGCTCGCGACGATCCAGGATCGCGCCTACGATGCGCTGGCGCCGGTGCAATGGCCGGTGACGTCGCAATTTCCGACCGGGGCGCCGCGGATGTTCGAGGTCGGCGGCTTCTTCACGCCGGATCGCCGGGCGCGCTTCGTGCCGGTCGCTCCGCGCGCTCCGAAAAATGCGACCAGCCGCGACTATCCGCTGGTGCTCAATACCGGCCGAGTCCGCGATCACTGGCACACGATGACGCGCACGGCACGGTCGCCGCGGCTCAATCTGCACATGTTCGAACCTTGCGCCGAATTCCATCCCGAAGACGCGCGCCGCGAGGGGCTCGACCATGGCGCGCTGGTTCGGCTGAGCTCGGCCTACGGCGCAATGGTGGCCCGCGTGGCGATCACCCCCGAGCAGCGGCGCGGCTGCGTGTTCGTGCCGATGCACTGGAGCGGCGAATATGCCGGCGAGGCGCGCATCAATGCGCTGGTCAATCCCGCGACGGACCCGATTTCGGGGCAGCCGGAATTGAAGCATACGCCGGTGCGGGCCGAGCCATATCTGCCGAAATGGCACGCTTTCATCCTGAGCCGCCGCGAGATCGAGGCGCCGGCGGGCGGCTACTGGGTGCGCGGACGGCTGGAGCGCCATTTCCGCATGGAACTGGCCTTCGACGAGCAGCCGGCAAGCTGGGGCGATTGGGCGCGCGAACGGCTAAGCCTTGCGGAAGCCGAGATCGAATGGATCGCCTATCGCGACCCCGGGGCAGGGCGTTATCGCTACGCGGCCGTGCGCGATGGCAGGCTGGAGGGATGCGTGTTCGTCGCGCCCGATCACAGGCTGGTCTCGCGCTCCTGGCTGTCGAGCCTGTTCGCCGAACAGCCGTTGTCGCCGGCGGCGCGCATGTCGCTGCTGGCGGGACAGCCGAGCGATGCCCGCGAGGATATCGGCCCGATCGTGTGCGCCTGCTTCGGCGTCGGCCGCAACCAGATCGCCACCGAAGCGCTCAAGGGTGCGTGCGACGTAGCCGATATCGGCAAGCGGCTGAAAGCCGGCACCAATTGCGGCGCCTGCCGGCCGGAGATTGGGAAGCTGTTGCACGTGGCCGCGCGCGACGCGCAGCCTGCCTGAGCGGCCGTATTCGACCCGTCCTGCGCGGTGCATTTGAGCCGGGTCAAGCCGGAATCGGCATATATGGACGAACCGTCATTTGTCTCAAGATGTGGCGCCGTGCAGTGTCACGCCGCGCTGGAGATCAAGATGACCAAGCTCGTTCTGCTGAAATTGCATCGCTGGACCACGCTGTTCTTTGCGCTGCCGCTGCTCGCGGTGATCGTGACAGGCGCCATCCTTTCCTTCGAGCCGATGCTGCAATTCGCCGGCGTCAGGCCGCAGTCGCTCGATGCAGCGCATGTGATCGCGCTCATCAAGCGCCACGATCCAGAAGGCAAGGCGCGAGCGCTTTCGATCGACAGCGCGGCGCAACGACTGACACTGCGGGGCGCGGGCGCGGCGGCGATCGACCTGGCGAGCGGAGAGGCGGTCTCTCCTGCGCCGCTGGCCGACATGTTCCGGTGGGCGCGTGTCACGCATGAAAGGCTACTCGGGCAGTCGTGGCTCGTGATCGCCTCGACCATTGCGATGCTCGTCATCATGAGCCTCGGCATCCTGATGGGGCTGCCGCGGCTGCGCAACACCGTGTCCGGCTGGCACAAAGGGGCGGCCTGGTTCGCGCTCCCGCTCATTGTCGCGAGCCCGTTGACCGGCCTCTGCATGGCGTTCGGCCTGACCTTTCAGGGTGGTGCGCCGCCGGCCGCTCGCGCCAGGCCAATTCCGCTGCTCGATGCGGTGCAGATCGTCGCGAAATCGCATGATCTTGCAGCGGTCACTTCGATTGGTGTGCGGGGCGGCCGGATCATGGCCCGCATCTTCGAGGACGGCGAGCTTCGCGCCTATGCCGTGACGCCCGACGGCACCAGGGCGCTGCCTCGCAACTGGCCGCGCCTGATCCACGAAGGCAACTGGTCGGCAACGACTGGCGCCGCTCTCAATGTCATCACGTCGGTGGTGCTGATCGCACTCCTGACCACCGGTCTGTGGATTTGGGCGCAGCGCCAGCTGCGCCGCCGCATCCGGCGCGACAGCGATCCGGCCGTCGGCGGCGCGCCGGCGAGCATGCCTGTCCTGTGATTTCCAAGCCGCCGCGAGTCAGTACGGGTCCACTTCCATCGCCCATGGCGATTGCTCGTGACCATGGGCGTAGGTGCGGTTGGTTTGCGCCGGATTGCGGTTGAGCATCGGCCGCATGTACATCGGGTGCGTGGCGCTGCGCACCTCGTGCTCGATGGCGAACAGGCGCCTGCCGTCGGCGGGATCGACGATGTCGACGAAGCGATACTGGTACTGGTTGTCCTCGCGCGAGATCAGGTCCCGCTCCAACAAGCGACGGTAAGGCCCTGAAAAGTCGGTGATATAGATCTGCACATGATGGCCGTCGAACTCCGGCTGCTTCCGCTCGCTCTCGCGAAACTGCAGATATTGCTGTTTGCCCACCTTGACCCGCGCGACCGTGCCGTCGCCATTGTGCAGGGAGGCCGGGATGCCCATGATTTCGGGATAGAAGGCGCAAATGCCTTTCGCCGTCCCGACCGGTACTTCGAATTCGACATGGGGAATGCCGAGCATGATCGGCCCGAAGCGTGCGGCATCCGGCTCATGGACGCGCAAGCGGTTGCCCCAGGGACAGATCGCCTCGACATAGTCATTGTGCTCGCTGAATGCGAAGGCGGTGCCTTCCAGCTTGGGAGCCACGGACGCGAGCCGGCGGAGCAGGGCCTCGCGGCCGGGGATGACCAGCGCGGTATGGCCGCGCAGCACCTGCGACTTGCCGCTCGGCAGATGGAACTGGCTCTTGCCGACATTCACCCACATGTTGGTGTCGGACACCATGAGGTAGGGATCGCGCGTCAGGCCGAGCCCTGCGACATAGAACAGGGTCGCCAGCCGCTGGTCGGGCACCTGCACATTGACGTGTTCGAGATGGATGGAGTTGCCTAGGTCTTCCGCGGCGCGGTCGAAGGGCTGTGGCATGAGGCGGGTTCCAAATGAAGTCGGGCGCATCATAATGAAGCGCACCGCCTGATCCAGCCGTTCCGCGGACTGAGGGGCACCATCCTACTTTGCATGGGGTTGTTTTCGCGATTTTGTGTCCAGGGTCGTGGTGTTCCGGTCTACCCGCCGCCGTAGCTCTGCACCAGGCTTCCCGCTACCAGCGACCAGCCGTCGACCAGCACGAAGAAGATCAGCTTGAACGGCAGCGAGACCACGATCGGGGGCAGCATCATCATGCCCATCGACATCAGGACCGAGGCAACGACGAGGTCGATGATCAGGAAGGGCAGGAACAGCAGGAAGCCGATCTCGAAGGCGCGCTTCAGTTCCGAGATCATGAAGGCCGGCACCAGGATGCGCAGCGACATCTCTTCCGGTGTAGCGGGGCGGGGCTCGCCCGACATATCCATGAACAGTTTCAGGTCCTTCTCGCGCACGTTCTTCTGCATGAAGATCCGCAGCGGGCCGGAGGCGCGTTGCAGGGCATCCTCGACTCCGATCTGGTTGGCGATCAGCGGCTTGATGCCGTCATCGTAGGATTTTTGCAGCACGGGCCCCATCACGAAGGCGGTGAGGAACATCGCGAGTGCAATGATGACGGAGTTCGGCGGCGCGGTTGCGGTGCCGAGCGCGGTGCGAAGCAGCGACAGCACCACCACGATGCGCGTGAACGACGTCATCATGACCAGGATGGACGGCGCAACCGAGAGGATCGTCAGGAGCGCAATGAGCTGGATCGCGCGCTCGGTGACTCCGCCGCCGCCCTGACCGAAATTGATGCTGATATCCTGCGCGAGCGCCGGATCGGCCAGCGATCCGGCGGCAGTCAGAACAATGAGGAAAAAAACTCTACGCGGGAGGCCGGCGATCCTCACGAAGGGGTCTTTGGCCGTCCCAGCAGGGACGCCATCTCGTCTTCGAGGTTCTCGAAGCTGGTCTTCTGCGGCGCAGGCGAGGGAGTTTCGCTGCGCGAGGGGCGCGCAGCAGGAGGGGCTTCCGGCTGCACGGGAGGGGCGACATTGTCGCCGCCGGCCGGACGGCGCAGCGCCGCCTCCAGCCGCTGGGCCATCTCGGCGAGATTCTGATCCGCTGATGGGGCGGGCGGGGGCGCCGGAGGAGGAGCCGGCGCACGTTCACGGATCGGCGCCTTCGGCGGCTCGGCCGAACGGGCGGGACGCGGCATCATCGGCTCGCTGCGCGGCATGGTCTCGCTGCGTGGCAAGTTTTCGCTGCGCGGCATGGGTTCTCCCCGCGGCATGCGCGGAGGCAGGGGCTCGGCGCGCGGCTCGCTGCGGCCTCCGATCGGTTCGGGCGCGAAACCGGCCAGCGGATCGGCCGGCCGTTCCATCGGCGGCGGCGGTGGGGGTGGGGGAGGCGGCGTACGACGGCGGGCCTCATCCGCGAAGGAAGGCCGCGGCGGTCGCGGCGGCGGCTCGGGCATGACGGGTTCGGCGTGGTCGAACATCTCGGCTCGGACCGGTTCGCCCTCCCAGGCGGTGTCGGGCAGGGGTGCGATGCGCGGCGGCGCTTCGGCGGCCCCCGGACGATGCGGAACCTGATCGCGCTGCGGCATGGCGCGCACGATGTTGGTTTCCACGATGAGGTCGTTGGGGCCGCCGATCAGCACGAGATGCTCGATATTGTCACGGCGGACCAGCACAAGGCTGCGGCGATTGTCCACGCTGGTTGCGTCGATCACAGCCAGCCGCGGCATCCGCCCCCGACCCGAACCGGCGCCGAGGCGGCGGCCAGCAAACCCGCGGACGAGCCAGGCGACTCCGGCGATCATCGCCAGCACGACGAGGAATACCAGGAAAACTATCACATAGTTTGACGACATGGGTGTCCCCGGCCAACTGGCCTTTCATGAGCTCCGGTATCGACCGATCCGGGCAACTCCAGCGAGCGATCCTGCGCAGAAGCAACGCCCGGGACCGGCCTTATTCCTTAATTCCCCACGGCAAAAGCCTGCCGCCCGCTCAACTAATAGACCAAGAATCGGTTGGACCAAAACGACTTCTGGTCGGTGGCGGCGCATTGCCTGTTGCTGGTTAACGCAGCTTTCGTGGCGAAAATGCGCTTGCTTTGCCACAACACTACGGACTCCTGCGCTTTGCTTCCACCGGGAGGCCGATTCTTAACCGGTTGTTAACCATACGGGCGGCAAATTCTGCCTACCTCAGGCGTCCCGCCTTGGGGCAACCGGGGAGCGAAAGGCCGATGGCCATTAACGATTTGCCGATGCTCGCGGCGCTGCGCTCGAAGATGCAGTGGCACCAGGAGAGGCAGCGTGTGCTCGCCGAGAACATCTCCAACTCATCGACGCCGAACTTCCGGCCGCGCGACTTGGTCGAGCCCCAATTCGACCAGAAGGGGGGGGGCGTGGGTGGAACGACGACGCTGGCCATGACGCGAACCAGCGGCAGCCACATGGGATCCTCCACCCCGGGGCCGAGCTTTCGCCACGACGGTGGCAGGAGCGGATTCCTGACGAGGCCCGCCGGCAATGCGGTCAATCTCGAGGACCAGATGCTGAAGGTCTCGGCCAACCAGATGGACTATGCGGCGGCGACCACGCTCTACAGCCGCAGCCTCGGCCTCATCAAGACCGCGATCGGCAAGCGCTGAGTCGCGGAGTTTAGCAGGAGCGCAACATGTCCAATGACACCAGCGACTTCTTGAGATCGATGAGCATCGCGACTTCCGGGCTGCGCGCGCAGGCCGGCCGCATGCGCCTGATCTCGGAGAACATCGCCAATGCCGATTCGACTGCGTTGACGGCCGGCGGCGAGCCTTACCGGCGCAAAATACCGACCTTCACCTCGGCGCTGGATCGCGCGCTCGACGCCAAGGTCGTGTCGCTCGGCCGGGTGCGCACGGATCAGTCGGCGTTTCGCGTCAAGAACGAGCCGGGCAATCCGGCCGCGGATCCGCTCGGCAACGTCCGGTATCCGAACGTCAATCCGCTGGTCGAAATGACC
>JAHCKB010000130.1 GCA_026125985.1 Bradyrhizobium sp. | reverse complement strand
AGGTGACCCCCGACGCGGTTCCGCCGACAAATATTCATGCCATTATCGGCCGCAACGGCGTCGGAAAAACAACACTTCTTCGTTCGATCAGTACCCTACTGCGGGTCGGGCGGAAACGATCGCTCGGACGCCTGACCTTCATCACCGACGACGATGAGCTCAATGGTGAGGAAGGCTTCGCAAACCTTGTCACCGTGGCCTTCAGCGCGTTCGATGAATTTGACCCCGCCATACCCAATGATGGGACCGCCACAGGCCTGCAATACGCCTATATTGGCCTGAAGAAGAACGTGCGCCTGAAGAGCGGTAGGCATGAGGCACGAAATAAGACGACAGCTGATCTGCGCACTGACTTTGTCGCGAGTACCCTCAAATGCCTGCGCAGCTCGCGAAAGCCGCGATGGCGGTCTGCCATGCGCATCCTGGAAAGCGATCCGCTTTTTGCCGCACTGCGATTAGAACGACTTGCCGACTTGCCGCAAGACGACTTCGAGAACACTGCAGTTCAATTGTTTGACGCGGCAAGCTCCGGCCACAAGATTGTGTTGCTCACCATGACGCGGTTAGTCGAGCTGGTCAGCGAGCGAACGCTGGTTCTGATCGACGAGCCGGAAGCCCATCTTCATCCCCCGCTCGCGGCATCGTTCGTCCGTGCGCTCTCGGGTCTATTGGCGCAACGCAACGGCGTGGCCATTCTGGCCACTCACTCACCCGTCATTGCTCAGGAAGTACCCAGCAATTGTGTGTCGCTGTTTTTCCGTGACGGAGCAAGCATTGGGATCGAGCGTCCAGAGGTCGAAACCTTTGCTGAGAATGTCGGGCTGCTGACACGCGAGATTTTTCGGGTTGAATTCACCGCAAGCGGATATCACGCGCTGATCTCGGACGTCGTTTCAAGATCAAACACTGTCGACCAGGCACTGGCGACCTTCGAGGACCATATAGGTGCCGAGGGCCGCGCACTAGTTCGCGCGCTCTGGGAGGAGCGCTGAGCCGTGATTGCGATTTCGTGTCCAACGGATGATGCAGAGGTGGTGTTTCGCGGATTGGCAGCGCGCACCCGAGACCCAAAACTTCGCAGTGCGCTTCTTGCCCTGTCCGAACGGATCGGGGAGCGCGCGACCGAATATCTGGAATTGGCGACTCGCACAGAACTCTTCCAGCTGATGGCTGAAGATCCCGACGGTGTCAGCAAGGAAGATCTTTCTAACGTCTATGATCGCGTTCTCGTCCGTGGCAAAGGGCGCCCGGTCTATGACCGCCTGCGGGCGGGCGCGAAGTATCGACGCTGCCCGCTCTGTGGCGCGCGGGACGTCAAAACGCTCGATCACTATCTGCCGCAATCAGGGTATCCCGAGTTTGCCGTCTTTCCAGCCAACCTGGTGCCGAGCTGTTCGGATTGTAACAAAGTCAAACAGGAACATGCGCCTCGCGCACACGCCGAACAGACATTTCATCCGTATTTTGACGACTGGAGTTCGCACCGGATTCTCCGAGCAACGATCGGTATTACCAACACCGTGCAGGTCAGTTTTTCCATCGACCCCGTCGCCGGAGTGCCGGCGGCGCGTATAGCCAGAGCGCGGCGACATTTTGAGCTGTTCGAACTCGGGTCATTGTACGCGGGGAGTGCCGCAGTCGAATTGGTCGAATGCAAGGACACGTTTCGGCGCAATTTTACCGGCGGTGCAGACATCCTTCGATCGGAACTAAAGCACACCGCGCGCAGCCGCCAGCGCGGCAATTTGAATGCGTGGCGCGCGGCGCTCTATTGGGGCCTTGCGGCAAGCGATGAGTTTTGCAACGGCGGGTTCAAGCTGATCGAGGAAAGCTGATTTACCTGAAAATAGGGTCGGTTCTCCTGGGACGCGCGATCAATCGTGGCGAGATCGTCGCTGCCCGCCTCACCCCGCGGATCGTGCTGCTTCCGACGGACCTTGCGCGCCATGAGATTCTGATGACGTTCGAGCCTCTGTCAGACAAAGCCATCAACGAGATCGTCGACGAAGTCTTCTTACCGCTGGTGGATTCGGGGACTTCTTCGTAGGTGATCAACGCGGGGATACGGCTGGCGCCGAGCAAGGTGTGGCGTGACCCAGGATTGGCGACCTGGGCTGTTCGCAACGAGAAGGGATGATGCGCATCTCGAGAAAATAAAGTCCGCACTTCTCGCACGTGTCGCGCCGGCGCGGCGTTCGTGCTCACTGGCAGGCACTTAGCAGATCAAAGGGTCAGATCGGTGGCGCGGCTCGTGATATAGGATACCGGAAGCCCGGGTAGACGAAGGACCGGCTGATCGTGTTGCAGTCCGCTTCCGAGAGCCCCTCCCGCCGTACGACCTCATACCACTTGCTTCGAACCTGCTCTTCCATGTCCGACACGATCTTTTCGGCCACGTCTTTTTCAAGCAGGAAGCGCATGCTTTGCGAGACAATGTTCTCGGCATTGGCATAGCGGCCCGCGTCGCCGCAGATCATGGCGAGATCGCGCCGCTCCTCACTGATCAAGGGTCCCGGCGTGAGATCGTAGGCTGGCGATAGGTTCCAGTCAGGAGTCATTGCCATGACCGCATGATTGCGCGGGTGATCGTCGGTGTTCGAAATCAATGCGTTGAAGCACATCCTGCGAAACAGTTCGGCAGCATCACCCCGGGGGTTGGCCGAAACTCGCCGCAGCTCTTCGACCAGCAGCACATAGGACCATCGATCGCGCGTGTCATGCCCCTCTTCGGCGCGAAGCAGCGTCAGACCGCTAAGCATGCGGGCGCGCAGATAACCACCGTCGGCCCGCTCGCGATCAAAGCGTTTGACCATGAGGACGTCACGACCGCCGACGACGATCACCTTGCTTTCCGCCGTCGTGATACCGCATGCCCGTGCGAGCATGAGCATGGCGTGTTCAGCGCGCGCGTTGTTCCATTTGTCGTCCTTCCTGTTGAACTTGGCGATCCATAGCCCATCGGTGTCCTCGACCACGGCCTTCGGCCGCGCACCGCCCATTGACGTGCCGACCAGCAGCAGTTCCTCGACCTGAGCGACTTCGGCGTCATCGGGGCGATCTTCTTCATCGACGATTGCATCGGCGATCTTCTGCAGCCGAGCGAGGCTGAGGGTCTTGTTGAAATCCCGCTTGGGCGCCGGAGGCTGCTGATTCAGTCCGAAGCCGAGGGCGCCCGCCCGATCATCAGGTGAGTGCAGCAGGTAATCCATCTCGTTGAGCTGGGCAGCACCGAGATGCCTTTCGATAAGGCGGCGGCCCCAGTAGTCCGGCCCTGCATCACGCAGCGCGCCGAACAAGCCTTTCATGCTGACGGTTCCATAGGTCTGATTAGCAAGCCTGAGTTCGATCGGATCGATCGGCACGGCCTCGGCGCGGGCGAGATAGGTGCGGCCATAGACCAGTCTGCCGATCGCAATGTCGCGCCTGTCTTTGGTAAGCTCAAACCGCGCCGCCGTAACCGGCGCGGTTTGACCGGGCAAAGTAACGTAGACGAAGCATTCTGTTGGCGTGACGTTAGAACTCATTGTCCAATCCCTTCGGGCTGCGGGCGTGGACACGATCCCCAATCAAGGCGAGGCGCTGGCCCTCTTCATCGAATCGCGGATCGGCTGCGTCACTGAAGCGGTCGACGAGGCCGTAGGCCCACAGCAGGCCCGCATAGACCCCGATCTGCGTCGAGATCTTGCCCTTCTCGGCATCCAGGATGGCACGACGGCCGGTCCCGATCTTGGCGGCAGTGGCCTCGACGGTCAGGTTGCGTCGCAGGCGTGCCGTGCGCAGATCGGCACCAAGCTTTTTCAAGGCTCGATCGACCTCGAAGGGCGGCGCCTGGACTAAGTTGTTCTTAGCGGTCATATGCTCTTAAGGGCTCCAAATCCCGGTTTTGAGGCTCTTAAGAGCATATAGGCAAAAACATCCTAACAGCAAGTGTATCGTGCTCTTGAGAGCACAATAAGACAGATTTGGTGCTCTTAAGAGCATACTATCGGTCTTTTGGGGAGGCCCGATCTGCGTGGTGGCTCACACACGATCGCACTCAACGCTGAAGTTCGCTGCACGCGGATGACCGGATTTTCACATCCCGCCTTCTTCCGCCGTGGCGAGACGGGCAGCCATATGTCTACTTGTCGTCATCTCCGAACAAACGATGCAGGCCTTCCAATGTTCTTGCGGCCTCAGTCACAGGCCCCGCCTCGGCTTGATGAGATTTCAAGACACCCATCATCGTATCGAAGACTTCATCCTGCCGTTCCCCGGCCAAGGCGAGAATATCGCAAAGGTCACAGCTTTCGCCAACCGGCGCGGGCGCCACGCCCAAGGACAGCTCCTTGCGGCTCGGCTTTGAAGCCGTCTGGCGTGGCGTCAGAACCAGCCGCGTAATTGGTCCGTTGGCGGTTTGCTCCGGCTTCCTCCCGGTCTTCGCTTTGGCGGTTTTTGGCGCGGGCGTTCGTTTGGCGGCCAACTTGCGCGCCGACGCCGGCGCCTCCTCGACCCTCTCTTCGACCGCGGCTGCGATCTCGGCAGAGGCCGGGCTGATCGCGCCGCCCAGCACCTCGTCCTGCCACTGCCGAAGTGCAGGAAGGGACGGAGGCGAGCCCTTCGCCTTTTCATAGAAGGCGCGATACGGCTTATCGAGATAGTGCCGGATCTTCGTGAGTTCGAACGAGCGCGAGTTCTTCACCATCAGGATTGACAGCCGCGCCGACATCTCCCGAAGTTCGAGCGGATTGCGGAGCGGCCGCGGCGTGTAGTGGGGCGCCCAGACGCGCGGCGCGAAGATACCCTGCCCCGGCCGCTGGATCGGCGTCTTGTAAACTTGCGTCGTCTCGCCCAGCATTTCGGAGACGAACTCCGATGTTTCGAGATCGTTGATCTGAATGAACAGCTTGATCTGCGAGCCCGACACCGTGGTGATGCGGGTGTTCCTACCATAGAGCTCGTCGAGTTGCGCGATGTCCTGCATGACGATGGCCATGCGGAAGCCGTAGCCAGCGCTGATCGTGATCTTCGAGATCAGCGAATCCATCCGCCCGACATGGTAGAATTCGTCGAGCATCAGCAGCACCTGATGCGGCTCGTCGTCGCCCGGAATCTTCACCATCATCAGATCGTGGATCTGCTGAAAAAGAATTCGGATCAGCGGCCGGAAAATCGACAGCTCCGCGATGGTGCAGCCGATGAAGATCGTCATCTGTTTGCGGCGCAGTTCGCGAATATCGAAGTCCGACGTCTCCGTTGCCGCCGAGATCAACCCATTGTTCCACAGCGACATCGCCATGTTGACATTGAAGACAGCGCTGTTGCGCGTCTCCGGCTCGAGCGCGATGTACTGGTTGAAGCTGTCGATGACCCAGGTCGGCAAATGCTGGCGTTCGGTCCGCACGATCGCACGCAGCACCGAGGAGATGTCCTTGCCGGTCGTCGTCATCCGCGCGACGGTGCGCATGTGTTGCGCGCCGGCAATCAAAGGCGACGACAGCACGTAGCCGATCAGCGCCGACAGCAAGAGACGGCCCGCGCCAGCCCAGGTGTCGTCCGCTTTCTCGGGAATCACGAACGAAGCCACCACCAAACAGTCGGTCGCCATGCGCTCGTCGCGCCGCACGAAATCCAGCGGATTATAGCGATGGGTGTCATTCGAGCCTGGCGAGAACATGAAGACCTTGTTGCCCATCGCTTGCCGATGATTGGCCAACGCGTCGAAATTCTCGCGCTTGGGATCGAAGAACACCGCCGATCCCCGCCAGGAGTAGCCGTTCGGGAGGACGAAGCCGGTGCCTTTGCCCGACCGCGAGGGCCCGACGACCAGGATATGAGCGGGTTCGTCGGAGCGGATCGTTGCCCCACTGAGCGTTCCGAGCACGATGCCCTGCCTGGCGGTGAGGCCCTGCTTGGCGGCCTCCATCACCGTGCCGAAGCGAGCGGCGCCATAAGGCATTTGCCGGCGGTTGATAAACGCAAAGAGCGCGCCAGCCAGGCCCAGCGTCACGACCGCCGCCGCGGCGTAGAGGCCGCGGATGAGCGCCTCGGTGCGGGTCGGCGCAAAGACAAGGCGGTCATAGAAATGACGCCAGGCGACAAGGAAAAAGTCGGCCGAGCGGTCGGCATTCTGCATCCGGAAGAGCGCCCAGCGGCTGGCGCCTTCGCTGGGAAATCGCGTCGGCGCCCAGCGCTGCGCCACGACCACCTCATAGGCCATGCTCCACAACAGCCAGAAGGCGAGGAGAAGAAGGATAGCGATGCCGATCCTATAGGCGACGACGCGTGCCATGGCGGCCTTTCCCCCCTGCCCGTTCCTGTCGCCACTCGGCAACCCGCGAGAAATAGACGGCCGAGGTGCCACGCCATCCGCCAACCTTGGTCTGCTGGATCACGATCGGCAGCACCGATTTGATGTATCCGACAATCTCGTCGCGCCGCAGCCCGAGGCCGGCCTGCATCACCATGAGCGCGAGCTGCTCAAACGCGCCCGCCGGGCTGTCGGCATGCACCGTGGTGATGCTGCCCGGATGGCCGGTGTTGATCGCGCGCAGAAACGAATAAGCCTCGGCGCCGCGAATCTCGCCGAGGAAGATGCGGTCGGGCCGCAGACGCATTGAGGCTTGCAGCAGCGTTTCAACCGTGACGCGCGCCTCGCCCTGATCGCCCTTGGAGGCGACAAGCGGCAGGTAGTTCTTCTGGATCGGGTTGACCTCCCGCGTGTCCTCGATGGTGATGATGCGCTCGTCGACCGGCACGTCCTTAAGGATCGCATTGAGGAACGTGGTCTTGCCCGAACTTGTCCCGCCCGAAAGAAGAATCGAGTAGCGGTTGACGACGGCAAGGCGGATGAACTCCTCGATCCGGCCGGAGTCGAGATGTTCGCACAGATGCCGATCAGTCTCCGACAGCGTGCCGTCGCTTGCCGTCGTCACCTTGTCGAACGATCCGAGCTTGCGATAATCATCGAGCCGCATCTCCTTGATGACCTGCTTGCGGATCGCGAAGGCGCCTCCGGCCGTCGTCGCCGGCGGCATCACGCCCTGAAACCGCTCCCCTGTCGGCAGCGCGGCCGAGAGCAGCGGGTGCTCCTCATTGACGCTCTGGCCCGAGTGTCCGGCGACGCGTTCGGCCAGGTGACGGATCGCATGCTCGGTCAGGCTTGGCACCTCGTGACGCTCCATCGCCGATTGTCCGAAGCGCTCGACCCACACTTCCCCAGGCCCGTTCGCGCAGATCTCAACGACCTGGTCGTCCTCGAGCCACGGCCGAACGGGATCGAGCGCGCGGTCAATGAAGACTGTCAGACTTCGTGCCAGCGCGTTCACGCTTGAGCTCCCTCAAGGCTTCCTTGACCGGATCGGGATAGAGCGCCGAGAAGTCGAGATCGCGCCGTACGAAGACGATGATCCGCGTGCCCTGGTCGAGGTAGATGGTCGGCGGAATGTTGATCGAGTTGCGCAGCGCCTCCTGGGCGATGTTGGTCAGTGTTTGCGATACGTTCTGCGCCGCAATCTGACGGGCCTGCAGCGACAACTGGTTCTGGTTCACGCCTGTCTGCGTCTGCGTCACCGCGCCCGTCACCGGGTCGGTCGTGGTGATGATCGTGCCGTTGCCATAGCCGTTGGTGTTCTGTCCGTAAGCGCTCAGGAACTGTGCCGCGCCGCCCACGATGGAGAGCATGATCGCCGAGCCAAACCGCTCGAGGTAGTGGTTATCGACAAAGCCGGCATTGCCGGCACGGCCGAGTTCGTCCGTGCCGTTCGATCCGAGCTGGACCGAGACGCCATCCGACCGCAGCATGCGCGTCCAGACGACAAATACGCGCGTCTGCCCTTGGGCGATCCCCGATTTGTATTCCCCGACAAGGCGGCTTCCAGCCGGGATCAGGACTCGCCGTCCATCGAACGACCAGACGTTCTCGGTCACGACCGCGCGCACCATGCCCGGCAGGTCGCTTTGAACGGCCGTCTCAAGCACGCCGCGAACCGTCGTGCCCTGCGCCACCAGCGCGTCGATCCGGTTGTTCTTGGTGGCGCGCGTGACCTCGACGCCGGCGGCCGACACCGACGCCAGAAAGCGACGATTGGGATCGTCCTCCGGGCCTGCGGCGGTCCTCGCGCTGTCATCCGGATTTGCAGCGTTCGCCGTCGCCGATGCATTGTCGGCGATTACCTGGGGCGCCCGCAGGCGCTCCCATTTCCGCCGCTCTTCCTCCTGGCGCTGACGTTCAAGCTCCGCGAGACGCCGCGCTTCGTCGTCGTTCGGTACAGCTGCGGCCAGCGGCGGTTCAGGCGGCGGCGGTGCCGGAAGCGCCAAGGGAGGAGCTACCGGAGGCGGCGGCAGGACCGGTTCGGCCGGCGCCGGCGGGATGACGATCGTTCCCTGGTTGGTTTGCGTCCGCCGCGCAGATAGCGAGGGAGCCGGAAACTGCGTAGTGGTGAATTCCTCCTTGTCAGGCGTCGTCAGCAGAGGCGAACGCCGCACCACGGAGCCGTAGATCATCCAGGCCGCCACCACGAGAGCGCCGATCGGCACCCCGTATTTCAGGAAACTGCCGAGCGCCGTGCGACCGCGCGCGACGGAGGTGGCGGCCGCGGCTTCAAGTTCAAACGAGCGATAGTCGTCGGGGCTGGGCATCGCGCGTCAACCTCCCAAAGCCGCGGTCGCTCCCGCGCGCTGCGGCGCGTAGGGCTCAAGTCCGTTCGGCTCATGCACGTTGGTCAGACGTCGGTTGAAGATGCAGGTCGACTCCTGACCGTTGCGCAACGTCCATTGCGGCGACACCTTGTCGACGATGACGTAAGGCCCTTCGGTCCGGAAATTGACGAGGCTTTCATTGCGCTCGGCATCGACGATGTAGATCGCCGGCGTCTCGCCCTGAAACCGAAACCAGGTCTTCGTCCCGTCGTCGAACACGGCGACCGGCTTGTTCACCGACGAGCCCTTGTAGCCGTAGTCGCTGTTGGCGTTGGCGATGTTCAGATCCTTGAGGTTCGGGTTGGCGGCGCGCTCCTTGGCTTCGGCCAGAAGCCGGGCGCTCGCCTCATCATCCGGAAACCGAAACCGCACCGCATAGATCTGCCCGCCGGGCGGCCGCGTGTTCGAGCGCAGCAGGAACGAATAGATACGCTTGTCGGTGACGACGTTGAGGTTCGATATCGCATTCTTGTCGACCGGCTTGACGAAGATGATGTCGCCTTTGCGGTTCGGCTCGACCTTCCACGCGATCGAGTCGCCGAGCGCCAGGGTTTCGATCTTCTCGTCCGGCTGCAGCTCGATCATCGTCGACGTGCCGTAGCTGGCGTCGATCGCGGTGACGTTGTCCTTATTGTAGACGACGTCGCGTACCCGCGCATCCACCCGTCCCGGTCGCGGCAACGCTTCCGGAAAGGCAGCGCCAGACGCGATGCACAGAATGAAAATGGAGGCGACGCAACATTTGATCATGGCTGCGCACCTGCAGTTCCCGGCGAGGGCGCCGTCTCCTGATCGCGGCGATACTCGAGCACCTGGAAGCCGAGCGGATTGTCAAACCGCCATTCATTGCGCATCGGTGCGGACGTATAGCGGAAGCGAACCAGCGACACCCAGTTGCGGGTGATGATGTTGGTCGGCGACTTCTCTTCGGTGGAAAAACGCGCCAGCGCGGTGCGATTGTTCGGGAACGTGACCGACTTGATGGTGACGGCGACCACGGTATTGGAACCGTAGACTTTCACGGGGTTACTGGGATTGGCCGGCGAGTAGATCTCGGTGAGCTCGCGCGCGGCGTCAGCGGTCGCGAGCAATTGCGCCAGATCGAAATTGTCCTTCAGGGCCTTCGGATCATAGGTCTCGCGCGCCTTGATGTAGCGCACGACGTTAAATGTCGTGATGGCCTCGTCCTGCGTCAGTGACCCCTCGGCCATGGGCCGCTTCACCTCGACGAAGCCGGTTGTCTTGTCGACCACGACCATGTAGGGCTCGTAGGTCTTGAGCGGCACCAGCAAAGCCAGGGTGCCGAGCGTGCCGACGGCCACGATGGTCATCACCGCAGCGACGATCCAGGCGAGCGCCCGCGAATTGCGGTTGCGGCGCGCGATATCCTGCTCCCACGTCAGGCCATCGGCGTAATAGCGCGGATCGACCCGTGCCGGCTCCGGGGCTGTCGTTTCGGTCATGGCCGCCCTCCCCCACTGGACGCCGGTGGGACGCCGGGATTGCGAAGCTGATCAGCCAGACGACGAAATTCAGCGGACTGCGCCCAGGACGCCGCGCGCAAACCGACACGCGCCCGTTGACGCGAGACAAGCTCCTCGCGCCGCGACATCGACGCGGGATCGAGCGGATTACGGAATGCAAGGCGCGCCCGGTTGGCCGTTGCGCCGAGCCGATAGCCGGTGGCAGTGGCAATGACCGATCCGATGCGCGGCGCAAATATAGGGACGCCGCCGGCGATCGCCGCCGCCACGTTGTTGATCTGGCTCAGCAGCAGGATTCCGATGATGGCAAGCAGCACGACCGGGCCGATCGTTGCCCAGGTGGCGGATTTGGAATTGGCAACGCCGTTCAGCGTATCGATCGTCTGCTGGATCAGCGAGACATAGAACGCAAGAAACGCATAGACGAGCACCTGGACCAGGAAATACTGAACCAGTGAACTCATCCAGCCGCTGAAGAACCGCGTCGTAACGCCGAACAGCAGCAGGATGATGAACAGCGGCGCCAATGCCAGCAGCAGCCACATGAACATCTTCGACAGCACGATCAGGAAGATTGCGAAGCCGATCAGGATCGCCATCACCACATAGAACACCGCGGCGAAGATATAGGGCCCCCAATTGGTGATGCCGGCATTCTGCAGAAACGCCTCGGTCGCGCTGTTGGTGGTGTCCCACATGTTCTGCAACGCCGACTGCACGCCGTTGACCGAGTTGAGATTTGCAGACGTTCCGGTGTTGTTGGCGGTCGTGACGGCGCTGAGCAGGGCGTTGCCGATGGCGGAGGGGCCGTCGTTGAGGAGGTTGTACGCCAACGTCTGGAAGTCGCCCCACTTCGTGGCCATGGCGTAGATCAGCATCGCGCGGAACAGCCGGAATGCATGGTCGGCGGGGCCGCCGGTCGCGGTGCCTTGCCAGATGCCCACACCCCAAAAAATCACATAGAGCGTGAGCAGCAGACCGGCGACGCCGGTGGCGCCGCCCGACGTCGCCGCGGTCGCCAGAGCTTGATAGGCGGTCGAGACATAGTTCTGACCGAGCTGGTCGACCGACTGCAGCAACGTGGTGATGTTGAAGGTGTTGGCCATCGCCCCTCTCAGATCGACCGCATCGGGCCGCAACGATCGAGGCGCCGGAAAGCCTCCGGAACGGCCGGCGTTGTCAGATCCGAATAAGCGAGCGGCGTCCCGCCCTCATCGGGAGAGCATGGCGCTTTCAACGGCTTGTAGGCGCAGCCGCCGAGCACGGCAGCCATCACCGCAACGATGGCGAATGTGGTGATGATCTTCACGGCGCCGGCGCCTTGGGTTGGGTGAATGTCATGGCGCGCGACGCGGCGTTTGCCGCGGCATCTTGAGCGCCTCTCGTCCCGGCGCTGACGGCTGGCGCTCGAGCTGGCCCAAGCACGTAACGGCCGATTGCGATGCCGGCAACGAGCACAAGGAGTACGATAAGGATCAGAGTACGCCTGGACACGAGTCCTCCAACACGACTGTTACTGCTGCGTGAATTTCATTGCGCGGGCCGCCGATGACTCGGCGGCGATCCGATCGAGGTTTGCCTGGTTGGCGGCGGCCGCGGCGTTGTTCACAACGCCATTGAGCTCGTTGATGGTCTGACCGGTCTGAATCTGAACCTGCGTGTTCTGGTCGACGCTGCCTTTGAGATCCTGCGCCTTGCCGATTTGCTGTCCGCCCTGCGTGAAGGCCGACGATCGCTGCTGCACGGCGCCTTGGGTTGAGTTGATCAATCCCGACAGGGTGGCTGCTACGTTGACCGAGTTCTTGTAGGCGGTATCCGCCGGATGGGTCTGGCCGCTGATGAGACCGGTGATGGTCTGCACGAGCTGCAGACCGTTGATCAGGGTCGAGACGATGTTCTGCGACGCCGATCCCATGCCGGCGAATGACAAAGCCCCGCCCGAGATCACCGAACCGAGCGAAGGCGCCTGCGCCATCGAGAAACCGCCGCCGAGTGCCATCTGGGCCAGCGTCCCCTGTGCTTGCGAGG
>JAHCKB010000013.1 GCA_026125985.1 Bradyrhizobium sp. | reverse complement strand
ATCGACGACGAGGGCACGCCGACCAGCCGCACCGTGCTGATCGAAGACGGAAAACTCGTCGGCTACATGCAGGATCGCCAGAATGCGCGGCTGATGAACATGAAGCCGACCGGCAACGGCCGCCGCCAGGGTTATGCCCATGTGCCGATGCCGCGCATGACCAACACCTACATGCTGGCGGGTGAGCGCGATCCTGCCGAGATCATCGCCTCGGTGAAGAACGGCGTGTTCGCCGCCAATTTCGGCGGCGGCCAGGTCGACATCACCTCGGGAAAATATGTGTTCCAGTGCACCGAGGCCTATCGCATCGAGAACGGCAAGCTGGGCGCGCCTCTCAAAGGCGCCATGCTGATCGGCAACGGGCCGACCGACCTCAACCGCATCTCCATGATCGGCAACGACCTTGCACTCGACACCGGCATCGGCACCTGCGGCAAGAACGGCCAGGGCGTGCCGGTCGGCGTCGGCCAGCCGACGCTGCGCATGGATCGCATCACCGTCGGAGGGACCGGCGCGTGAGCAACGACGAAGGATCGCCCGGCAAGACGTGGACCTGGCGCGGGCAGGTCGCGCAGTTCGCCGCGATCATAGCCTGCGTGTTCATCGCCAAGGGCGCGATCGCCGAGCCCTTCTATGTGCCGTCGGGCTCGATGGAGCCGACGCTGCTGATCGGCGATGCGCTGGTCGCCTCGAAATTCCCTTACGGTTATGGTGCGGCCTCGCTGCCGATCCAGATCACGCTGCCGGAATCCGGCCGCCTGTTCGGCGACACGCCAAAACGCGGCGACGTCGTCGTGTTCCGCTGGCCGGGCGACCGCTCGCAGGCCTGGGTCAAGCGCGTGGTGGGCCTGCCCGGGGACCGCGT
Source organism: Bradyrhizobium sp. (assembly GCA_026125985.1). Classification (GTDB taxonomy): domain Bacteria; phylum Pseudomonadota; class Alphaproteobacteria; order Rhizobiales; family Xanthobacteraceae; genus Bradyrhizobium. The sequence continues at coordinate 25,715 of JAHCKB010000013.1, read as the reverse complement.
GCAGATGCGCGCGGGCCAGCTCTTCATCAATAACCGCGCGGCATCGCTGCGACCCGACGGCATCGGCGAGGCCGAGGACGAGCGCGGCCTCACCGAGAAAGCCAGTCGCTACATCGAGACGCTGCCCGGCGGCGTGGAGCACGCGATCTTCAAGATCCGCAACAACGGCCGGCTCGACAATACGCCGGAGGTGACGGTACCGCCCGGCATGCTGTTCGTGCTCGGCGACAACCGCGACAATTCCGCCGACAGCCGCGTGGCCGTACGCGACGGTGGCGTCGGCCTGTTGCCGATCGACAATCTGATCGGCCGCGCGGACGCCGTGGTTGGCTCCTGGGACATGGGCATGCGCAGCCGGCCGGTCTACACTTGGCTCGCAGGCCTGCGGCTTGAGCGGTTCTTTACCAGCGTGCGCTGACGCCGATCCTCCTGGTGAGGAGGCGCGTTAGCGACGGAACGGGCTCGTCATGACATCAGACGAATTCATCGCCGCCGCGCTGCGCAACTCCGCCAACAAGACCATTGTCGACGAGCTGTTTCACCTTGCCCTTCCCGATGCCTGGCTGGTGTCGGGCTGCCTCGTGCAAACCGTGTGGAACGTGGTGACCGGACGCAAGGTCGACTACGGCATCGTCGACTACGACGTTTTCTATTTCGACCGCGACACGTCATGGGAAGCCGAGGACGATGTGATCCGGCGGCTCGACACCGTCTTCAGGAAGCTCCGCGTGAAGGTGGAGGCCCGCAACCAGGCGCGCGTGCATCTCTGGTATCCGGACAAGCACGGCCTGCCGTACCCGCCGCTTGCCCGTTCCACCGACGGTATCGACCGCTTTCTCACCAGGAACACGCGCATCGGCCTGCGCCGGACGCGCGAGGGCTATGAGGTATATGCGCCTGACGGATTCGACGATGCCGCCAATCTGATCGTGCGGCCGAATCCGGGGCCGAATTTCTCGGCCGAGAACTATGCGCAGAAGGCCGCACGATGGAAGGCGCTGTGGCCCGAGGTGACGGTGTTGCCGGTTACAACGACGTCGTCAGCCGGGTGAGCCATTCCGGCGACTGCTCGACCAGGAAAGCCTCGATCCGCTTGTCGACGCCACTCACGATGGCTGCACCGATGACGATCAGTGCGACACCGAGCAGACCCTTGCCGGCCTTTCCCGCCGACATCAGGCGGGAACGCATCTGCATCAGGGTGCTGCGCGACAACAGGCCGATCAGAACCAGTGGCAGGCCGGCACCGATGCCGAACAGCGCCATGGTCAGGGTCACCCGCGGCAAATCCTGGCCCTGCGCGGCAAGCAGCGAAGCGGCGCCGAGCGTCGGCCCCACGCATGGCGACCATACCGCGCCGAGCAGCAATCCGATCACGAACTGACCGGCGACGCCGGAAACTGCGACATCGGCGGAATGCCGATCCGCCCAGCCGGAAAGAGGTCCCGCCGCCACCGCAAGGCGCGCCTGCCAGGAAGGAACGAGCAGGACCGCGCCGAGCAGGATCATGATGAGGGCGGCGACGAGACGAAACGTCCCGGCATCAATGCCGAGGCCGAAGCCGACCAGCGCCAGCAGCAGGCCGAGCACGGTGAAGGATATCGCGAGCCCAGCCGCCAGCGCCAACGCACCAAGCGGGTGGGCTGCGACCGCAACGCCCAGCACGATCGGCACCAGCGGCAGGACGCATGGCGAAAGGATCGACAGAACGCCTGCCGCGAATGCGAGCGCCAGTGCAGTCATTTCTGGTTCAGAGGCTCTTTTCCAGCAATGCCGCGATGGAGGCCTGCGAGGTGTCGCCGACTGAACGGCCTTTCTCAACCGCCCCCTTGAACACGATCAACGTCGACTGCGTCCGTGCGCCGAGGGCTTGCACGGCGGGCTTCATGCTGTCGAAGTCGACCCTGAATACCTTCAGATCCTTGAATTTCGGATCGGCGGTCAGCTTCTGCAGGATCGGCGCCTGGGCCTTGCAGGTTGGACACCAATCCGCATGAATCTCGACCAGAATCGGGCCGCCGGCACCCTGCGCCGCCTTGAAGGCCTCCGCTGAGAAGGGAATCGCGGACGCCGCCATCGCGGCATGCGGACCTGCAACGGCGAGCACCGCGGCTGCGACCATCCCGAGATTGAAGTTCCTGCGCAACAGATTCATCGAAAGCTCCTGGGGCTGATAGGCCGTTCGTGCCCGACGGCACCCCAGTTACGCAGCGGCCCCGTTGATCGTTACTTGACGACCCCGTGATCGTTACCTGACGACTCCGGAAATAAATCCCGCCTTGCGCCGCGGCGGCTTGATTTCCTTCTTCAGGAAACATTGCGCTTCCCTGCCGGCATAGCCGGGTCGCGCATAGGTCCAGGCGCGGCACTGTTTGTCGGCGGTGCAGGCGGCCTTGCAGGCATCCTCGCCGTCGGCGGCATTGAGCTGGAAATGCCGGTAATCGCCGCCGAAGCGGTCGATCGCGCTTTCGATACCCCTGGTGCGCGGCTCCGCTACACCTGCACCGCGCACACCGGAAACGCAGCAATTGTCCTGTGCACGCGGTGGCACGCTGCTTTTCAGCCAGCACACGGCGCCGGCGGCGGTATTGCTCGGATAGGCGAAAGTCCAGGAGCGGCAGCGGCGATCGCGCTCGCAGGCAAGCGCACAATCGGCAGGATCGCCCGACAACACCGGCACGCTCGCATAGTCGCCGCCGGGCCGGTCGAAATTGGCCTGTGCGAGCGCCGGGCGCGCCGGAAGGCCGCCCGCCCAGAGGGCGAACGCAACCAACCACGGCCCGAACATGCGGCCCATTCGCATCACGTCACTGCTTTCGAGTTCTCGTCCGCCCGCAAGCGCTCCGCGGGCTCACCACATTTGAACGCGCGCAACCTGTACGGCCGATGAACGCGCGTCAACGCCCTGACTTAAAAGGCATATTCTCCGTAGGCCGGTTCCACCGAACCCTGCCAGGAACCATTGAATTTCTCGAGCATCTCTTCCGCCGGCGTACGCCCGCTATCGATGCTGCGATCCAGCGGTTCCAGATACCGGCTCTCGTCGCGACCGGTGTGATCGAGATGGCCGCGTCGGCGCAGACCTTCATGCGCGAGTTTCACGCATTCCCTGGCGATCTCGAACAGGTAACGATCCCGAATCCTCGCCTTGAATCCCAGACGCGGCACGTCGTCGCGTAGCGCCTGCCTCTCCTGTGCCGTCCAGGTTCTGGCGATGTCCCAGGCGGCGTCGAGACTGACCTCGTCATAGAGCAAGCCGACCCAGAACGCCGGAAGCGCCGGCAGCCGGTCCCACGACACGCCGTCGGCGCCGCGCATTTCCAGATAACGCTTCAGCCGCACCTCCGGGAAAATCGTCGAGAGATGATTGGCCCAGTCTGACAACGTCGGGCGCTCGCCTGGCATCCTGGCGTTCTTGCCCGCGAAGAAATCACGGAAGGACGAGCCGGAAACGTCGATATAGTCGTCGCCGCGCTTGACGAAATACATCGGCACATCGAGCGCATAATCAACCCATCGCTCGAACCCCATGCCTTCCTCGAAGGCCCAGGGCAGCATGCCGGCGCGCGCATTATCGGTGTCGCGCCAGATTTCCGAGCGGAACGAGAGAAAGCCGTTCGGCTTGCCTTCGGTGAACGGCGAATTGGCGAACAGGGCGGTGGCGACCGGCTGCAGCGCCAGCGAAACCCTGAGCTTCTTGACCATGTCGGCTTCGGAGGAGAAGTCGAGATTGGTCTGCACCGTGCAGGTCCGGTACATCATGTCGATGCCGTATCTGCCGACCTTCGGCATGTAGTTCGTCATGATCTTGTAGCGGCCCTTCGGCATCACGGGAATCTGCGCCCGCGACCAGGACGGTGTCATGCCGAGCCCGAGAAAGCCGATGCCGAGCGGGGCTGCGATCTCGCGCACCTGCGCCAGATGCGCCATCAGCTCGGATTGGGTCTGATGCACGGTATCGACGGGCGCGCCCGACAATTCGAACTGGCCGCCGGGCTCCAGCGAAATCGCGCCGCCGCCGGTGACGTCATAGAGCCCGATGATATTGCCGCGCTCCATGATCGGCTCCCAGCCGAGCAGAAGCTTCATGCCCTCGAGCAGCGCACCGATGCCTTTCGGGCCTTCATAGGGCACCGGGTTGCGGCCTTCGAGCGTGAATGGCGTCTTTTCGTGCTCGGTGCCGAGACGGAACTCGGATTTCGGCTTCACGCCGGCGGCGATCCACGCGACGAGTTCGTCGCGCGAGGTCAGCGGCGTCATATCGATCTGGTCACGCGCCATGGAAATTCCGGATCAAGGGCGCTGCGATCGAACGCGCGCGGGTGGCAGGGTGTCCGCGGCCCGGACGGGCGGCGGAGGTAACGGGATGAAGCGATGTCATCGCGCGGGCGCGCCCTCTTTGGCCGCGGCCGCCGCCTTGACGTCGCCGCAGGAGCAGCCGAGCCGGTCAAGCAGGCCGCAGAGTTTCAGCGCATCGGCATCGGACAGTTTGGAGCCGACATACTTTTCGATCGCAGCCGAGTAGGCTGCCCACATCTTCTTCTGCAGCTCACGCCCGGCTTCGGTGATCTCGACGAACTGGCCGCGCTTGTCCATCTTGCATTCGCGGCGCACGGCCAGTCCTTCGTCGACCAGACGGTCGATCAGGCGCGAGGTCGAGTATTGCGGGATAAGCATCTGCTTCTCCAGCTCCACCGGGCGCATCTCGCCGTGGGGCGCGCGCGACAATTCCAGCAGCGCATCGTACCAGGCGAGCGGCGGGAAGCCGGCCTTCTTCAGATCCTGCTCGACGGCGTCCAGCACCCGGCTCTGCACCCGCATCAGGCGGATCCAGGCGGCCGTCGCCTCGGTCGATGGCTTGCGTTTCATGACTGACCCATCCGTATCACAAGACTAGTGCCGCCGATTTGAAGTTCCTACAGTGGTTGCCGCGAGGTAGTCTAGGAACTTCAAATCGATAAGCGGCACTAGCATCGTCTTACTTGCTGGTGCCCCCTTTGTTTCCGAAGTTCGCGTCCATGTCCCCGCGAAAGCTCGCGAACTTCGGAAACGGGGCACCAGTGTAGCCTACTTAATGCAGCTGCATCAATCTTGACTATTTCATGCATATGCATTTAGTCATGTCCGCCGCCGTACCAATAACCCCTGGGAAGGAAACCCGATGAAATTATATTATTCGCCCGGCGCCTGCTCGCTTTCGCCCCATATCGCGCTGCTGGAATCCGGGCTGCCCTACGACCTCGTCAAGGTCGACCTGCGCGCCAAGAAGCTGGAGAACGGCGACGACTACCTGAAGGTCAATCCGAAGGGGCAGGTGCCGGCACTACAGCTCGATAGCGGCGAAGTCATCACCGAAGGCCCCGTGATCGTGCAGATCATTGCAGACCGGGCCGGCAAGGAACTGGCGCCCGCCCGCGACAGCGCCGAACGCTACAAGCTGCTCGAATGGCTCAATTTCGTGACCAGCGAACTGCACAAGAATTTCGGCCCGATGTTCGCGCCCGCGCTCAGTGACGACGCCAAGGCGTTCTTCAAGGACCGCGTGATGGGCAAGTTCAAGTATATCGACAGCCAGCTTGCCGGCCGCGACTACCTGATGGGCAAGCAGTTCACGGTGGTCGACGGCTATCTCTTCACCATTCTGACCTGGGCCGAACGGATGAAGTTCGACCTGTCGGACATGCCGAACCTCCTCGCCTACAAGGCCCGCGTGGCCGCGCGCCCAAAGGTTCAGGAGGCGCTGACCAAGGAAGGCCTGATGAAGGCGGCGTGAAGCGCAAGACTGCGCGATCAAAGCAAAAGGGCCGGATCGTCGATCCGGCCCTTCTTCTATTGTTCCGTCATTGCGAGCGAAGCGAAGCAATCCATCGATCCTCACAAAGAAGGCTGGATTGCTTCGTCACGTCGCTCCTCGCAATGACAGCAGCAACGAACTGGAAGCCTACGCCGCCTGCTTCTTCGGCGGGAAGCGGCCGTAGAAGGTCTCGCCTTTCGAGGCCATCTCCACCAGGAGCTTCGGCGGGGTGAAGCGCGAGCCATATTTGGCCTCGAACTTGTGGCACAGCTCGACGAACTTCCTGGTGCCCATGAAGTCGATATAGGACAGCGTGCCGCCGGTGAACGGCGCAAAGCCGAAACCGAGGATCGAGCCGACATCAGCCTCGCGCATGTCGGTGACGACATGGTCCTCGACGGTGCGCGCGGCTTCCACCGCCTGCACCACCAGGAAGCGCTGCTTCAGTTCCTCGACGCTGAGCGTGTCAGGATCGAGCTTCTTCGGCTGCAATTCCGCAAGACCCGGCCACAGGCTCTTCTGGCCCTTGCCCTTCTCGGGATAGTCGTAGAAGCCCTTGCTGTTCTTGCGGCCGAGACGGCCCTGCTTCTCCACCAGCTCCACCATCAGCTTCTTCTGGTCGGGATTGACGGCATTGGGGCCGAGATCGGCTTCGGTCGCCTTCATGACCTTGAGCCCGAGATCGAGCGCGACTTCATCCGACAGCGAGAGCGGCCCGACCGGCATGCCGGCCATCCTGGCGCAGTTCTCGATCATCGCCGGCGGAACGCCTTCGAGGAACATCTCGTTGCCTTCGGCGATATAGCGGCCGACGCAGCGGTTGGCGTAGAAGCCGCGGGAGTCGTTCACCACGATCGGCGTCTTGCCGATGATGCGGACATAGTCGAGCGCCGCGGCAAGCGCCGCATCGCCTGTGTTCTTGCCGAGGATGATCTCGACCAGCATCATCCTGTCGACCGGCGAGAAGAAGTGGATGCCGATGAAGCGACCCTGATCCTTGAAGGATTCGGCGAGCGAAGTGATCGGCAGGGTCGAAGTGTTGGAGGCGAAGATCACGTCGGGCTTCAGGAATTCCTGGGCCTTGGTGAAAGTATCCGCCTTGACCTTGCGGTCCTCGAACACGGCCTCGATGACGAGGTCGCAGTCCTTCAAGGCCGAATAATCCGCGGTGGCCGTGATGCGCGACATGATCTTGTCGGCTTCTTCCGGCTTGGCGCGCCCCTTGGCGATCAGGCCGTCGATGACGCTCTTCGCATGCGCCTTGCCCTTGTCGGCGCTCTCCTGGTCGCGGTCGATCAGGACGACGTCGAGGCCGGCGCGGGCCGAGACATAACCAACACCGGCTCCCATGAAGCCGGCGCCGATCACGGCGAGCTTCTTGATCTTCGTCGCCGGCACGTTGGCTGGACGGCGGGCGCCCTTGTTCAACTCCTGCATCGACAGGAACAGGGAGCGGATCATGGCGGCCGCTTCCTTCGAGCGCAGGATCTGCGTGAAGTAGCGCGACTCCACTCGCAGCGCCGCGTCGATCGGCAACTGCAAGCCTTCATAGACGCAGCTCATGATGGCGCGCGCCGCCGGATAGTTGTCGTAGGTCTCGCGACGGTAGATCGCGTTGCCCGCCGGGAACATCTGCATGCCCATTTTGGAGAAGACGGGACCGCCGGGGAGCTTGAAGCCCTTCTCGTCCCACGGCGCAACCGCCTTGCCACCGCCCTTGATCCAGTCCTTCGCGGCCTTGATCAGATCGGCCGCCGGCACGATGGCGTGGATGAGATTGAGCTGCTTGGCTCGCGCCAGATTGACCGCCTCGCCCTTGAGCAGGAGTTGCATCGCATCTTGCGGCGAGACGATGCGCGGAATGCGCTGGGTGCCGCCGGCTCCGGGAAACAGGCCGACCTTGATTTCGGGCAGACCGAGCCGGGTCTTGGGATTCTCGGCGGCGACGCGATAGTGGCAGGACAGCGTGATCTCGAAACCGCCGCCGAGCGCAAGACCGTTGATGGCCGCGACCCACGGCTTGCCGGACGTTTCGATCGAGCGGAATACTTGCGAGAAATTGCGGCTCTGGTCGAACAGCACCTGGTTGGCGGCGACCTCGCCCTTGTCCTTCAGGAGCTGCTGATAGGTGCGGTTCATGCCTTCGAGCATGGTGAGGTCCGCACCGGCGCAGAAGGCTTCCTTGGCCGACGTAATGACGACGCCCTTGATGGCGGCATCCTGCGTGGTCTGCTTGACGATCGCCTCGATCTCGCTGATCGAGGTTTCGTCCAGCACATTCATGGAACGGCCGGGAATATCCCAGGTGACGAGCGCGATGCCGTCGGCGTCGGTTTCGAACTTGAAATTCTTGTAAGCCATGTTCGTTGCTCCCTTCGCCTCAGACGCGCTCGATGATGGTGGCGGTGCCCATGCCGCCGCCGATGCACAGTGTCACCAGCGCGGTCGACTTGTTGGTGCGCTCGAGTTCGTCAAGCACGGTGCCGAGGATCATCGCGCCGGTGGCGCCGAGGGGATGGCCGAGCGCGATCGCGCCGCCATTGACGTTGATCTTGGCATTGTCGATGTCGAAGGCCTGGATGTAGCGCAGCACCACGGAGGCGAACGCCTCGTTCAGCTCGAACAGGTCGATGTCCGACTTCTTCATGCCGGAGCGTTCGAACAGCTTCTCGGTGACATCGACCGGGCCGGTCAGCATCATCGCAGGCTCCGAACCGATATTGGCGAAAGCGCGGATTTTCGCGCGCGGCTTCAGCCCGTGCTTGGCGCCCGCCTCCTTGCTGCCGAGCAGCACCGCGCCCGCGCCGTCGACGATGCCCGACGAGTTGCCGGCGTGGTGGACGTAGTTGACCTTCTCTATCTCGGGATGCGACTGCACCGCGACCGCATCGAAGCCCGCCATGGCGGCCATCGCGGCAAAGGAAGGCTGCAACTGCGCCAGCGACTGCATGGTCGTGGTCGGGCGCATATGCTCGTCCTTGGCCAGAATGGTGAGACCATTCTGGTCCTTCACCGGCACGACCGACTTGCTGAAGCGACCTTCGTCCCAGGCTTTCGCGGCGCGCTGCTGGCTCTGCACGGCGTAGGCGTCGACGTCATCGCGCGAGAAACCGTATTTGGTGGCGATCAGGTCGGCCGAGATGCCCTGCGGCATGAAATAGGCCGGCACCGCCATCGAAGGATCCATCGGCCAGGCGCCGCCGGAGGCGCCGATGCCGACGCGGCTCATCGATTCCGCGCCGCCGCCGATCACGAGTTCATGCTGGCCGCTCATGATCTGGGCGGCCGCGAAATTCACGGCGTCGAGACCCGAAGCGCAAAAGCGGCTGATCTGCACGCCCGGCACGCTCTCGCCGAGACCCGACTTCAGCGCCGCGAAGCGCGCGATGTCGCTTCCGGCCTCGCCGACCGGATCGACCACGCCGAGAATGACGTCGTCGACGACATCTTCGCCGAGGTTGTTGCGCTCCTTCAGCGCCTGCAGCGGCACAGTGGCGAGCGCCAGCGCGGTGACTTCGTGCAGCGAACCGTCGGCCTTGCCGCGGCCGCGCGGGGTGCGGACGTGATCGTAGATGAATGCCTCAGGCATGACGCCCTCCTTGTATGATGATCGCGATAGATAAGCGGCTTCGGCGGCGAAGCGAGGTGCCCTAGAACGCTTCCGCCGCCAGTTCCATGGTGGTGGCGCAGCCGGTCTGGAGGCGCGCCAGGTGCGTGGCGGTCTCCGGCAGCATCCGTTCCATGAAGAACCTGCCGGTGACGAGCTTGGTGTTGAGGTATTGCGTGGCGCCGGAGGCGGCGATCTTGTCGTTCGCGACCTTGGCCATCCGCGCCCACATGTAGCCGAAGGTGACGAGGCCGAACAGATCCATGTAGTCGGTGGCGGCAGCACCCGCATTGTCCGGCTTGGCGAGTGCGTTCTGCATCAGCCAGCCGGTGGCCTGCTGCAGATGTCCGAGTGCGGTCGAAAGCGGGCCGACATAGGGCTTCATCGCGTCGTTGCCGGAGTTTTCCTTCACGAAAGCGCCGACTTCGGCGAAGAACGCCATGATGGCGCGGCCGCCGTCACGCGGCAGCTTGCGGCCGACGAGGTCGAGCGCCTGCACGCCGTTGGCGCCTTCATAGATCATCGAGATGCGGGAATCGCGCACGAACTGCTCCATGCCGTGCTCGGCGATGTAGCCGTGGCCGCCATACATCTGCTGCGCCATCACCGTATTGGCAAAACCGGTGCCGGTCATGACGCCCTTCATGACAGGGGTCATCAGGCCCATGTGGTCGTCGGCTTCCTGGCGATCCTTGGGATCGCTCGAGCGGTGCGCGACGTCGCTCTTCAGCGCCGTCCACACCACCATGGCACGCGCGGCCTCGTTGAAGGCGCGAATGGTGAGCAGCGTGCGGCGCACGTCGGGATGCACGATGATCGGATCGGCCGGCTTGTCCGGAGCCTTCACGCCGGAGATCGAGCGGCCCTGCAGGCGCTCGCGCGCATAGGCTACCGCATTCTGATAGGCGACTTCGGATTGCGCGAGTCCCTGCACGGCGACGCCGAGGCGGGCCTCGTTCATCATCACGAACATGCCCTGCATGCCCTTGTTCTCTTCGCCGATCAGCCAGCCGGTGGCGTTGTCGTAATTCATCACACAGGTGGAATTGCCGTGGATGCCCATCTTGTGCTCGATCGAGCCGCAGGTGACGCCGTTGCGGCTGCCCACCGAGCCGTCGGCGTTGACGAGGAATTTCGGCACGACAAAGAGCGAGACGCCCTTGATGCCGGCCGGCGCACCCTCGATGCGGGCCAGCACGAGATGAATGATGTTGTCGGCGAGGTCATGCTCGCCGGCCGAGATGAAGATCTTGGTGCCGGTGATCCTGAAGCTGCCGTCTGCCTGCCGCACCGCCTTGGTGCGCATCAGGCCGAGGTCGGTGCCGCAATGCGGCTCGGTCAGGTTCATGGTGCCGGTCCATTTGCCCGCCACCATGTTCGGAACATAGGTATTCTTCTGCTCGGCATTGCCGTGCACCAGGAGTGCGGCGACCGCACCCATGGTGAGGCCGCCATACATCGTGAACGCCATGTTGGCGGAGCACTGGAATTCGTTGACCGCCTGGCTCAGCGTCACCGGCAGACCCTGCCCGCCATATTCGGCGGGAGCGGAAAGACCGAGCCAGCCGCCTTCGGCGACCTGCTTGAAGGCGTCCTTGAAGCCCTTCGGCGTGGAGACGCTGCCGTCGTCGTGGCGCTTGCAGCCTTCGAGATCGCCCACACGGTTGAGCGGCTGCAGCACTTCCTCGCTCAGCTTGGCGGCCTCGCCGAGGATCGCCTCGCGGACGTCGGCGGAGGCGTCGGTGAAGCCGGGCAGGTTGTTGAAGCGGTCGAACTGGAAAACATCGTTGAGCAGGAACGTCACGTCTTCCACGGGGGCTTTGTAGATTGGCATCGCGTCCTCTCCGCTAGCGGCGGGTTGTGTTGGGAATTCCTGCGTCGCAGCAATCGCGGTCCGGGTACTGACCTTAGCTTGTTCCTCAAGTCCGAGACAGCCGCGGAATGTGAAACGTCGGCGGGCTTGATCGCCTTATTGCATGGTCAATTGCTCCGCCATCATCCTGTGAAGCATATTGATGGCCTTCAGCGGACGCACCATCACCTTGAAGTGAACGATGCGGCCGTCGTCCGCGAACTTGATGATGTCGACGCCGTTGATGACGATGCCGTCGATCTCGGTGGCGAATTCCAGCACGGCGCTGTTATCGCCGCGCCATTCGCCGAGATATCTGAAGGAGGGGCCGTTCAGCACCTTGATGGCGCTCGCCAGGTATTTGAAGGTGATGTCGGCTCCGCGCTGCGGCGTGTGGACGACGGGGCTTTCGAACACGGCGTCGGGGTGGAGCATCCCCTTCAGCTCTGCAAGATCATGCGACTTGATGAAACGATACCAGCGGTCGAGGCCCGGCAAGCTCATCGGACGTCTCCTCTCAGTAAGCGGCGATTCTGCACTGGCGGCAGCCAAGGGGCGCGCCATATCGAGCGTTGGGGATTCATTCCACGCTCCCCTTATGCACGTTGACGCATATGCACCTTTGTGCATAAGGTGTCAAGAAAGAGATGCAGCCTCGTTCCAAGCAGCCTCGTCCCGAAATGCCTTGCCCCAAAACGGAGGGTCCGCGCGTGGCGCTGGGTGACGCGATCCTTGCGTGTCTGACCGAACGGCCGATGACGGGCTACGAGCTCGCCAAGACCTTCGACACTTCGATCGGATTCTTCTGGAAGGCCGATCACCAGCAGATTTATAGGGAACTTTCCAAGCTGCGCGACCGCGGCCACGTCCAGGCGCGCGAGGTGGTGCAGACCGGCAAGCCCAACAAGTTGGTCTATACCCTCACCCCGGAAGGACGAGCGGCCCTGAAGCACTGGGCGGCACGGCCGAGCCGGCCGGCTTCGATCAAGGACGACCTGCTGGTGCGGATGTTCGCGCTGGAGGCGGTGGACATCGATGCGTTGCGCGCCGACATCATGGCCCGCCTGGAACACCATCGCGACCGTCAGAGCCGCTACGAGCGAATCCTCGCCAAGCGTTTCCCCGATGGGACGGCACCACATGCCGATCTCGGCAAGCTGCTCAATCTCCGTCTCGGCGTGCGCCACGAGCGCGCGGTCGTGGAATGGTGCGAGGAGGCCCTCGAGATGCTGTCGAGCGGCGCAGAAGTCTCGAACGTCACGCGGATCGGCGAGGCCGCGCGCGAGGGCAAAATCTGAAGCGCCCCGAACCGGCATTTTCGCAGGCAAATCGGGCGGTTCGTCCAACTTTACGACCGCTGCTCCGCATTCCTTAACCCGATATTTACCCTGCCGGGAAAAAGTCAGGTCCTGAGGCAGACGACCCGCGTCGAATTCTGTTGTCTCTCAACCGGGACGCGCGGGGAAGCTGAGGCGCAAGTGTGGCGCCGGAGTCGGAACCGGACGAGATCATGAATTCGCGCGTATCGTGGAGTGTCGACGGCATCGATCCATCCGTCCGCGAGAGGGCCGAGGCGGCAGCACGCCGTGCCGGCATGTCGCTGAACGACTGGCTCAACGCCAATATCGGCGACGCTGCCCCGGATTTCCGCACCGGTCACGAGCCGCGCCAGGCAGCCCACGCTCAGCAACACCGCGCCGTCGACGATATCCACCAACGGCTCGACTCGATTACCCGCCAGATTGAACAGATTTCGAGGCCTCGCGCCGAGGCGCCCCGCAGCAGTGCCCCGCGCGGCGAACCCGCGGTCGCCCGCCAGCTCAACGACGCCATCTCCCGCCTCGATGCGCGGCTGGCGCAGATTTCAAATCCGCAAGCCTTGCGCGCGGCGCAAATGCAGGACCGGCAGCGCCAGACCGAAATGGTCGAGCGCGCCGCCACCCAGGTCTATCGCAACTCGCCGCCGCTGAGCCCTTCCAGCTTCGACTCCGCGATTGCCGAGATCGCCGCGCGCCAGAACGAACTCGATGAGCCCCAGGCTCAGCGCCAGATGGCGCCGCGGAATGTGCCGCCGATAGCGCCCCGCGCGCCACAGCAGCAGTTCGACTCGCCGCCCTACGCGCCGCAGCCTGCCTATGCGCCGCCGACGGCCCCGGCGGCCCCGCAGATAACTCAGACACCGGCGCCGGGCCCGGATTTCTCGTCGCTGGAACGGCATCTGGTCAAGATCACCAGCCAGATCGAAGCGCTGCAGCGGCCCGATCATATCGAAGAGTCGATTGCCGCCTTCCGCAACGAGCTCGCCGAGATCCGCCACGCCATCACCGAGGCGATGCCGCGGCGCGCGATCGAGTCGATCGAGGAAGAAATCCGGTCGCTGTCGCGCCGCATCGACGACACCCGCAGCAGCGGCATCGACAGCCAGGCATTGGCCGGCATCGAACGCGCGCTTGCCGAAATCCAGGAAGCGCTGCACTCGCTGAAGCCGGCCGAACAGCTCGCCGGCTACGACGAGGCGATCCGCAACCTGCACGCCAAGCTCGACCTGATCCTGCGCGCCAACGAAGATCCGTCGACGGTTCATCAGCTCGAGAGCGCGATCGCCGCCCTGCGCTCCATCGCCTCCAACGTCGCCTCCAACGACGCGCTGATGCGGCTTTCCGACGACGTTCACATGTTGTCGGCCAAGGTCGACCAGCTCGGCCATTCCGCCGGCCACAGCGATGCGCTGGCCATGATCGAGCAGCGTATCGCCGCGCTCACCTCGACCATTGAGAGCCGCGAGCAGCAGCGGCCGGTCGAGAGCAACAACAACGAATTTCTCGAGAACGCGATCCGCTCGCTGACGGAGCGCATCGACCGAATGCCGGTCGGCAACGACAACACCTCCGCATTCGCTCATCTCGAACAGCGCGTGTCCTATCTGCTGGAACGCGTCGAGGCAGCCACCGATCAGCGAGGTGCCACAGCCAATCTCGGCCGGGTCGAGGACTCGCTGCAGGACATTCTGCGCCACCTCGAAAGCCAGCACTCTAATCTCGCCGCGATCGCCGACAATGCCAGCCGGCAGTCCTTTGCACCCCCTCCGCAGGTGGATCCCGAGCTGTTCGATGCCGTCAAGCGCGAGCTGTCCGACATCCGCTTCAGCCAGTCGGAAACCGACCGCCGCACCCAGGATACGCTTGAGGCCGTGCATTCGACGCTCGGCCATGTCGTCGATCGCCTCACGATGATCGAAGGTGATTTGCGCGACGTGCGTACAGCGCCCGTGGCGCCAGCACCCGAACCTGCCCCGCCGGCTGCCGTCCTTGCCGAGCCGGAGCCGCCGGCGCCCCGCGTGAGCGCTCCGCCGGTGCCGAGGCCGGAATTGCCCAACCCGGCCGCCGCCCAGATGCGGTTCTCTGCACCCGCGCCGCAGGAACAGTTCGTTGCCGCGCCGCGCGAGTTTGGCGCCGTCGAAGCCGAAACACCTGCCCCGCCGCCGGTACCCGCCGAAATACCGGCGCCCCCGCGCGCGATCAGCGAAATCCTTGTGCCGCACACCGCACCGCGCGCCGTCATCGAGTCCGATCTGCCGCCGGATCACCCGTTGGAGCCCGGCACCCGTCCGACGTCGCGCTCGACGCCCTCGGAGCGCATCGCGGCCTCCGAGAGCGCGTTGAGTGAAATCCCTGCTGCCGCCGGGCCGAAAGAACCGGTGAGCACGTCGACTTTCATTGCCGCCGCGCGGCGCGCAGCCCAGGCCGCCGCCGCCAGCGCCCAGAACGACAAGCGCTCGGGCAAGACTGCCAAGGCTTCAACCGAGAAGACCAAGGAAAAAGCCAAAGACAAGACCAAGGACAAGGTCAAGGACAACGCGAAGGCCGCTGCAGGCGCTCCGGGCACCGAAGGCTCAAGCATCACCTCGAAGATACGTTCGCTGCTGGTCGGAGCAAGCGTGGTGGTGATCGTGCTCGGCACCTTCAAGATGGCGATGAACCTGCTCGACACCAGTTCGGCACCGCAGATGCCTGCGATGGAAGAGCCCGCCAGCACGCTCTCGCCGGCCGACAAGAGCGCTGCACCCGCTCCCGCTCCGGTCTCTCCGTCTATGACCTCGCCGACCCCGCTCGGCCGTCAGTCGAACAATTCATCCGCGCCGAACATGCTCGACGGCTCGCAGATCACGATTACGCAAGGGGCATCCGCGCCGGCTACGGTTCCGCTCCCTGCGACCGACGTCACCGGCTCGATTCCGCCAACCCCCGCCCCTGTGACGGCGCCGAACGGTGGCCGTCTCGGCCACGTGCAGGTGCCGCCAACCGAGAAACTTCCGGAAGGAATCGGCGGACCCATACTGCGCAGCGCGGCCCTCAAGGGCGATGCGACCGCTGCCTACGAGGTCGGCTTGCGCTTCGCAGAAGGCAAGGGCGTGCCGGTCAACCTCGACGAAGCCGCGAAATGGTACGACCGCGCTGCCAATGCCGGCGTGGTGCCAGCCATCTTCCGTCTTGGAACCTTCTACGAGAAGGGCCTGGCGGTGAAAAAGGACACAGACATCGCCCGCCGCTACTACATGCAGGCGGCCGAGCGCGGCAACGCCAAGGCGATGCACAACCTCGCCGTGCTCGACGCCGATGGCGGCGGCAAGGGCGCCAACTACAAGGGCGCGGCCCAGTGGTTCCGCAAGGCCGCCGACCGCGGCGTCGCCGACAGCCAGTACAATCTCGGCATCCTCTATGCCCGCGGCATCGGCGTCGAGCAGAACCTCGCCGAGTCCTTCAAGTGGTTCAGCCTCGCGGCCGCACAGGGCGATGCCGACTCCGGCAGCAAGCGCGACGACGTCGCCAAGCGCCTCGACCCGCAGTCGCTCGCCGCGGCCAAACTCGCGATCCAGACCTTCACCGCCGAGCCGCAGCCCGACGATGCCGTCAACGTGGCGTCCCCTGCCGGTGGATGGGACAACGCCGCGACCCAGGCCGGCGCCGCAAAGCCGGTCGCCAAACCGGCCGCCAAACCCGCTTCCAGGCCCGCCAAGCGCGCCATGGCGATCACCGCCACGCATTAAATTATCGTCACGCTGCGGTGCCGACGCGCCGCAGGGGTGAACCTTTCCCTTGAGACCCCCTACATTAGAGCGAGCCTGCCTTTGCAGGCGCAACCGCCGAGAGGGTTTTCGTGGACGACCGCCAGCAACGAAACAGTGGCCTGCCAGTGCCGCCGACCAGGCCTTTCGAGCGGCCGTGGGACCGGCCGGCGCCCGCGCGGACCGGTCAACACGGCCGTGATGACACCGCTGATGGCAGCGGCGTTCATGGCAGCGGCGCCCTCGGCTTCTTGCGCCGCCACCTGATGTCGGTCGTCATCTTCCTGCTGCTTGCGTCGGGCATCCTCATCCAGGCTTGGCGCGACCTGTCGCGGCCGGACGCCTGGGACTACTGGAAGGACCTCTACTCAACCCCAAGCCTGACGTCGCAGGTCACCGACCATGTCGCACTCGACGGCCGCCAGCGAAAAGCGCTGGTCCTGCGCGGCAAGATCGGCCCGGCTGCGGCGAGCTGGTTGCGCGACCGTGTGGACGAAGCCAGGCTCGAGCCCGGCGACCTCGTGCTGCTCTCTTCCCCAGGCGGCGATCTCGGCCAGTCCGTGATCATGGGCGAAATCATCCGTGCGCGCGGGCTTGTCACCGCCGTCGGCACCACCGATGCCTCAGGCCGGATCAGGCCGGGTTCCTGCGCCAGCGCCTGCGTCCTCGTCTATGCCGGCGGCACCGCGCGTTATGACATTGCCGGCTCACGGCTCGGGGTCCACCGTTTCACGACACGCGGCGCCAGCAGCGATCCGGTCGCCGACACCCAGCGCGTGACCGGGTTGGTACTGAGCTATCTGAAGCGGATGGGAATTTCGGCCTCGCTGGTGGAAGCGATGTCGGCGACGTCGGATATTCGCTGGCTGGATTCGCGGCAGGCGGCCGAGATGAATCTGGTCACCGCCCAGGTCCGCGGGCCGCAGGGCTGAGGCCGGTCCTCGCTCGGCAGCCTGCGCCGCACCGGCTGCGGCGCATTGCCCGATCCGGGGCAAAATATTGCCAAACCGCGGATTCTTTAGTCCCGCCCCCGGCTGAATTCGGTTATGCAAAGACAGGCAACCAATCCATGCCCGCTCCCCGCGCGCGTCATGCGGATTGCTGCCGGCAGATGCTCGACCGATAACCACGTCGCGGGCGGCCTTTGGCTGGCCCTTGCGGCCCCAATAAGAAGCGACCGCGCGTGCAGCTTTTCCTCCCCATCGCAGACATACCGGTCAATGTCTTCCTGATCCTGGCGATGGGAGCGGCGGTCGGCTTCGTGTCCGGCATGTTCGGCATCGGCGGCGGCTTCCTGATGACGCCGCTTCTGATCTTCGTCGGCATCTCGCCGGCGGTGGCCGTGGCTTCGGTATCGAGCCACATTGCGGCCTCCTCGATGTCCGGGGCGCTTTCCTACTGGCGCAGGCGGTCAATCGACCCGGCGCTCGCGCTGGTGCTGCTGACCGGCGGCAGTATCGGCACGGCGCTCGGGGTGGCGACCTTCACCTGGTTGCGCTCGCTCGGCCAGCTCGATCTCCTGATCGCGCTCTCCTACGTGATCCTGCTGACGAGCGTCGGCGGGCTGATGTTCTGGGAAGGCCTGCAGGCCATGCTGCGCGCCAACCGCGGCAACCCGGTGCCGATGCGCCGCCCCGGCAGCCACAACTGGATCCACGGCCTGCCGCTGAAGATGCGCTTCAAGCGCTCCAAGATCTATCTCTCGGTGATTCCCGTGGTGGCGATCGGGCTCCTGATCGGCTTCCTCGGCGCGGTCATGGGCATCGGCGGCGGCTTCATCCTGGTGCCGCTGATGATCTATCTGCTGCGCGTGCCGACCTCCACCGTGATCGGCACTTCCATGGTGCTCACGCTGGTCACCATGCTGTTCGCCACCATGCTGCATGCGATCACCAACCATCTTGTCGACGCCGTGCTGGCGCTGATCCTGATGGTCGGCGGCGTTACCGGCGCGCAATTCGGGGCCCGCGCCGGCCAGAAGATCCGCGGCGAGCATCTGCGCCTGCTGCTCGGCCTGCTCGTACTGGCGGTCGGCATCCGCTTCGCTTTCGAGCTCGGCATCAAGCCGACGGAGCTGTTCACCATCCGGGAAGTCGGAGGCGCCGCATGAGAGCTGGCGCCGCCTTCGCAATATCGGTTCTCCTACTGGCGGCGGCGACCGCGCAGCCGGCGCATGCCGAAAAGCTGATCGTGTCGGTCTCCAACCATCGCGTCACGGTGACGCCGAACTATTCCGGCGAGGAACTCGTGCTGTTCGGCTCGGTGGAGAAGGATGCGGGCACGCCCGCGAACCGCAGCTACAACCTCGTCGTCACCGTAGCCGGTCCGCGCGCCGACATGGTGACGCGACGCAAGGAGCGCAAGTTCGGCATCTGGATCAATACCGACTCGCGTCAGTTCCTGCAGGTGCCGGCTTATCTCGCGATCTTCTCCAACCGACCGATCGACGCCATTGCCTCTCCGGAAGTGCAGCGGCGGCAGCAGCTCGGCATGAACAATGTGGTGCTGACCCAGCGCGTCGGCACGGATTATGCCGACGTCGTGCCGTCGGATCCGTTCCGTGCCGCCTTCGTGCGGCTGCGCATGGAGCACGGGTTGTATCGCGAATCGAGTTCGGCGGTGACGTTCCTCACCCCGACGCTGTTCCGGACCGGCATTACCCTGCCGGCCGAGGTGCCGATCGGCACCTACACCGTCGACATCAAGCTGTTCGCCGACGGACAATTTGTGACCCGCGCGGAAACCGCGTTCGAGATCGTCAAGGTCGGTTTCGAGCAGTTCGTCGCCACCAACGCGAGGCAGCACGGCTTCGTCTATGGCCTTGCGACGATCGCGATGGCACTGATGACGGGCTGGATGGCCTCGATCGTGTTCAAGAAGGACTGAAGGTTTCGCCGGCATCGAACCTTTGCGACGGCGCTCCCGGGGCTCGATTTTCGGTGAACGGATTGTCCGTCAATAACACCGCGAAGCGACGATGGCGTGCACCCTGTTGTCGCCGAGCACATGGGCCGTGAAGTCAGGTGCGCCGAAAATCCTGGTAAAGGCCTCATCGCGGATGCTGAGACCGCCGGCATAGGCGCCGAAAGCGGGCATCACCGCGCGTTCGCCGTCGGAGGCAAAGCAGCGGCGCTCGGTAGCCCGGCCGCGGGTGGCGACACGCGCCTTGGGATGCAGGTGACCTGCAATCTCGCCAAACGTACCCGACGGCTCGTGACGGAACGCGATAGGGCCGATGCAGACCTCGCTGGCAACAATTCCGCCGAGACTCGAGGGAAGCGCCGGATCGTGATTGCCTGCGATCCATATCCATTCCCGCCCCGTCTGCATCGCCGCGACGGTGTCACGATCGGGTTCGCAGAGACGCGCATGAGCTTCGCGATCATGGAAGCTGTCGCCGAGCGCAATCACCATGCGCGGGTCGTGGCGCGCGATGACGGCCGCAAGCCGGCCCAGCGTCGCGGCAGTGTCGTAAGGCGGCAGCAGTACGCCGCGCGCGGCAAAGCTCGAACCTTTTTCCAGATGCAGGTCGGAAACGACGAGCAGACGCTGCGTTTCCCAATAGAGCGCGCCGGAAAGGTCGGCAACAAAGGCGACGCCGGCAACCTCGAAGGCCGCTGCGCGCGCCGCTTCGTTCTCCGATGGTTGCGCGCGCATCACTTGCACTTCGTCGCCCCTATGGCATTGCCTCGCGAACGAGTTCCTCGGAGGCTTCCGCCAGCAGTTCGTCGGCCGCCTCGCCGTAGACGGATTCGCGGCCGATTTCCAGCATCACCGGCACCGCGAGCGGCGAGACGTGATCGAGTTCCCGATGGGTGATTCGCCCCTGGATTCGCGCGAGCATATCACCAAGGCGGCGCAGGTCGAGGAGCCCGGTCGCAGCGTCGGCGCGGGCGGCGCGCAGGAGCACATGATCGGCCTGATGCTTGCGCAGCACGTCATAGACAAGATCGGTCGAGAACAGCACCTGACGGCGGCTTTTCTCCTCTCCGGTGAAGCGGCGCGGGATCAGGCCCGAGATCAACGCGCAATTGCGGAAGGTGCGCTTCATCAGCGCCGACTCGGCAAGCCATGCCTCGAGATCGTCGCCGAGCATGTCGGGCGCAAACAGGCTTGCGAAATCGATGCCGCCGTGACGGACCATGTGAGACATGTCGCCGACCGCCCAGATCGCCAGCGCATATTCATTGGCGACGAAGCCCAGCGGACGGGCGCGGGCGCGCTCCAGTCGGCGCGTGAGCAGCATGCCGAGCGTCTGGTGCGCCAGGCGCCCTTCGAAGGGATAGCAGACCATGTAGTGCTTGCCGCCGCGCGGAAAGGTCTCGATCAGAAGCTCGCGCACGGCGGGAACGCGGGAAAAATGCTTCTGCAGCGACAGCCATTCGCGCACTTGCTCGGGCAGCGCATTCCATTGCCTGTTGTCGTCGAGCAATTTTCGCACGCGCTCGGCAAGATAGGTCGATAGCGGGAACTTGCCGCCCATATAGGACGGCACCTTGGCGTCGCGATCGTTGGAGCGCGACACGTAGACCTGGTCCTCGACCAGCGCTTCGTAGCTCACGATTTCGCCGCCGAACACGAAGGTGTCGCCCGGCACCAGGCCCTCGATGAAATATTCCTCGATCTCGCCGAGGATGCGACCGCCGCGCAGGAGCCGTCCCGTCGAACCGCCGCCCGCGCCGCGCGAGCGCACCAGCTTCACCTTCAGCATCGCCTCCTCGACGATCGTGCCGACATTGAGGCGATAGCTCTGTCGCACGCGCGGATTGGCGACACGCCACCTGCCCTGCTTGTCCTGCCTGATGCGGGCGAACCGCTCGTAGGTCTTCAGCGCGTAGCCGCCGGTTGCGACGAAATCGACGATGTCGTCGAAATCGGCGCGGGAGAGATCCGCATACATCGCGGACGTGACGACCTCCGCATAGAGCTCGTCGGCCAGAAACGGCTCGCCGCAGGCGCAGCCCAGCACGTGCTGCGCCAGCACGTCGAGCGCGCCGGTGCGAAGCGCCGGCGTGTCCTGCGCGTTCTCGGCGATGGCGTCGATAGCAACACGGCACTCCAGCACCTCGAAGCGATTGGCCGGAATCAGCACGGCGCGCGAGGGTTCGTCGAGCCGGTGATTGGCGCGGCCGATGCGCTGCATCAGGCGCGACGAACCCTTGGGTGCGCCGACATTGATGACGAGATCGATGTCGCCCCAGTCGATGCCGAGATCGAGCGAGGAGGTGCAGACCACGCCGCGCAGCCTGCCCGCCGCCATGGCGTCCTCGACCTTGCGGCGCTGGGCGACGTCGAGGGACCCGTGATGCAGCGCGATCGCCAGGCCATCGTCGTTCATGCGCCAGAAGTCCTGGAACAGCATCTCTGCCTGGCTGCGGGTGTTGACGAAAACAAGCGTGGTCTTGTTGCGCTTGATCAGTTCGTACATCTCGCCGAGCGCATGTCGCGCGGTGTGACCGGCCCAGGGCAGCCGCTCCCTGGTGTCCAGCATTTCCACGATCGGCGCCGCCGCACCGCCCGCGACCACGATGTCGGCGGAGGCCGGCCTGCCATCATGCTGTGGCATCAGAAAGCGCGCGAGCTGTTCCGGCTCGGCCACCGTGGCGGAGAGCCCGATGGCGCGCAGCTCCGGCGCGATGCGCCACAGCCGCGCCATTCCCAGCGACAGCAGGTCGCCGCGCTTGGAGGTGACCAGCGCATGCAGTTCATCGAGTACGATGCGCCTGAGCGAGGAAAAAAGATAGGGTGCATCGTCGGACGCGAGCAGCAGCGCGAGTTGCTCGGGCGTGGTGAGCAGGATGTCCGGCGGATAGCGCCGCTGCCGCTGCCGCCGCGATACCGGCGTGTCGCCCGTACGCGTCTCGACCTTGATCGAGAGGCCCATCTCGGCGATCGGCGTCTCCAGGTTGCGCGCGATATCGACCGCGAGCGCCTTCAACGGCGAGATGTAGAGGGTGTGCAGGCCGCCCGTACGCTTCACGCTCCGGCCGGCGGAGACGAGGCTGTTGCCATCTGCCGCCAATGCGGAGGAAAGCTCGACCAGGGTCGGCAGAAATCCGGCGAGCGTCTTGCCGGCTCCCGTCGGCGCGATCAGCAACGCCGGGCGGTTATCGCGCGCCTTCTCGAGCAGCGCGAGTTGATGCTCACGCGGCGACCAGCCGCGCGCGGCGAACCATTTCCGGAAACGCTCCGGCAGCAGCGCCGCCGACGCCGGAGGCGCCGTGGCTGTCCAGGAAAAAAGGTCAGGCGACGACGGCACGGGACAAGAGGTAAGCCGTCCGGTCCGGTTCGTCGAGGGTACGATTGGCAGCCTCAAGCCTTTGCCGCCACCACCACGAGGCCGGGCGCGGGAATAGTGCCTTCGTCGCGCGCCGAGGCCTCTTCGAGATACGCAAGCCTCAAGCCCGCCGCAGCGACCGCTGCACGCACATGGGCGATGGCATGGGCGTAGCGAAGACCGGCGCCCAGGATCACGCCGTCCCCTGAATGAGTTTCGGTCGTGAAGGCGAACAGTCCGCCCTTTGCCAACACGCGCTTCGCCTGTGCGAGTACCGGCGCGAGGTCGGCTACATAGACCATCACATCGGCCGCGAGCACGAGATCCACGTTGGCATCCGGCTTGTCCGCGAGGCCGGCCGCCAGGTCGGCAACTTCGAGCTCGGCATAGAAGCCCGTGGCGCGCGCCTTCTCGATCATGCGGGGCGAGAGATCGATGCCGATGAAGCGGTCGACATTGCCGGCAAAGGCCACCGCGGCCAACCCGGTGCCGCAACCGAGATCGATGCCGCGCTTGAAGAAGGCGGCCTTCTTCTCCGCATTGCGCACCGCGAGTACCGCCTTGAACAGCAGCGAGGGGCCGCGATAGCGCAGGTCAGTAAGCAGCGATTCCTCGAAGCGCGGCGCGTACTGGTCGAACAGGGTCCGCACATAGCTCGCCGGCATGGCGGCAATCGGCTCGGCGCCGAGGCGCATCAGGCGCATGGCCGCGCCGTGGCGATCAAGGGGATCGGCATCGCGGGCCTTGCGGAACGCCTCGACCGCTGCCTCGCGCTCACCGAGCTCTTGCCGGATATCGCCAAGGGTGAACCAGGCGGAAGTAAATTGCGGGGCCAATTCCACCGCCTGCCGCAGCAGGTCCGCCGCCGCAGCAAGGTCGCCGCGCAATTGCAGGTCGCGCGCAAAATCATAGCGGCGGTCGGCAATCGGATCGCCGGAAGACAGGAACAGGCGGGTGGGCATCGGCTTTGAACGGGTGAAAAATCAATCTCAACCGTCCTATATAGACGAGATGCGCCCGCAAGACATCCTGATGCCTGCCCCTGCCGGTCTCTGCTGCAAGCCCGGCGGCTTCCACATCGATCCGGTGCGGCCGGTGGAGCGGGCCTTGATCACCCACGGCCATGCCGATCACGCCAGAGCCGGTCATGGCGCGGTGCTGGCGACGCAGGAGACTCTCGACATGATGCGGCTGCGCTATGGCGAGAATTTCGCCCGCAGCACGCAGGCGATCGCCTGTGGCGAGGAGATCGGGCTCGGCGATACCAGAGTGAGTTTTCATCCCGCGGGCCATGTTCTCGGTTCGGCGCAGATCGCGGTCACCTGCAAGGATACCCGCATCGTCGCCTCCGGGGACTACAAGGATGCGTCTGATCCCACCTGCGTTCCTTTTGAGCTCGTGCCCTGCGACGTCTTCATCACCGAGGCGACGTTTGGCTTGCCGGTTTTCCGTCATGGCGATGCGGCGGAGGAAGTGAAGAAGCTTCTGGCGTCGGTGCACTTGTTTCCGGAGCGCGCGCATCTGGTCGGCGCCTATTCGCTGGGCAAGGCGCAACGCGTGATCGCCCTGCTGCGCGCCGCCGGCTACGACGCACCGGTCTATCTGCATGGCGCGATGGAGAGGATCACGCTGTATTACCAAAGCCGCGGCGTGCCGCTCGGCGACCTGCGCCCGGTGCGCGGAATGAAGAAGGCCGATCTCGCCGGCACCATCACGCTGGCGCCGCCGTCGGCAACGTCGGACCTGTGGACGCGGCGATTTCCCGATCCGGTCATCGCCTTTGCTTCGGGCTGGATGCGGGTACGCGCCCGCGCCCGCCAGCGCGGCGTCGAACTGCCGCTGGTCATTTCGGACCATGCCGACTGGGATGGGCTGACGGCGACGATTGCAGCAACCGGCGCGGGCGAGGTCTGGGTCACCCACGGCCAGGAAGACGCGCTGGTGCACTGGTGCCAGAGCAAAGGCCTCGCCGCGCGACCGCTCGATCTCGTGGGCTATGGCGACGAGGACGAGGGCGAAGCGGTGGCGAACGACGGGGCGGAAGCATGAACCGCTTTGCGGAACTGCTCGATCGCCTCGCCTACGAGCCCGGCCGCAACAACAAGCTGCGACTGATCACAGCCTATTTCAAAGACGTCGGCGATCCCGACCGCGGCTATGCATTGGCGGCCCTGACGGGCGCGCTTTCGTTCAAACATGCAAAGCCCGGCCTGATCCGCGATCTCATCGCCGAGCGCGCCGACCCCGTGCTGTTCGGGCTGTCCTACGATTATGTCGGCGATCTCTCGGAAACGGTGGCGCTGATGTGGCCGAGAGCAGCGCTGCCGGAAGGCCATAATCATCCGCCGCCGCCTGCGCTGACGGAAGTCGTGACCACGCTCCGTACGCTCGGCAAGACCGAGCTACCGAGGCAGCTCGCGCGCTGGCTGGACGAACTCGACGAGACCGGGCGCTGGGCGCTCTTGAAGCTCGTCACCGGCGCTATGCGGATCGGCGTCTCGGCGCGACTGGCGAAGACGGCCGCCGCTGCGCTCGGCGACAACGACCCGCATGAGATCGAACTGATGTGGCCGGGCCTGTCGCCGCCCTATCTCGATCTTTTTGCCTGGCTGGAGGGCCGCGGCGACAAACCCGTCAACCGCGACGTCGCACCGTTTCGTCCCGTCATGCTGGCCCATGCGATCGACGACGCAGAGTTGGCAAATCTCGATCCCGCCGACTTCATCGCGGAATGGAAATGGGACGGCATCCGCGTCCAGGCTGTCAGCGGCCGCGAGGCAGATGGCCGATTGCAGGCCCGGCTCTATTCGCGCAGTGGCGAAGATATCAGCAAGAGCTTTCCGGACCTGCTGCCGTCGCTGCGGCTACCCGGCGCGATCGACGGCGAACTGCTGGTGCTGCGCGAAGGCCGCGTCCAGAGCTTCAACGTGCTGCAGCAGCGGCTCAACCGCAAAGTGGTTTCGCCGAAGCTGCTCAAGGAGTTTCCCATCCACCTGCGCGCCTATGACCTGCTCGGCGACGACGAGAACGATCTGCGCGAACTGCCGTTCACCGAGCGGCGCGAGCGGCTGCTATCTTTCGTAAAGAAGCTCGACGACCCCAGGATCGACCTGTCGCCGA
>JAHCKB010000129.1 GCA_026125985.1 Bradyrhizobium sp. | reverse complement strand
ATCGCATCGATCTCCTTGCGGAGCTCGGCCAGCGAGGGCGGAGCGGGGGGCGGCTTGGCCATGTCGAAACCTGCGAGAGCCGGAAGAAGTCCGGCAGAACCATGGCATTGATTAGGTAAGACTGGCCTTGAAAGCAAAGGGAAATGCGGGAAATCACGCCTCGCGCAATGTGTCCCTGGCGATTAACCATGCAGCTCGCCTTGACGAGCAGCCCCTGCGTCGCTAGCTTTGTCTTCGTTCCGTGGTCATTTGAGCCGGCCGGCTTGCAGCCACGTTAAATAACTCGCTAAACAGGCCGGGGACAGACATCCCGGCCGAACCTCGTTCAGGCCGGGTTTTTTATTGGCCTGATGTCTGTGGGACCTCCGTGCGCGGAGGCCGGTGCCGAGATGACAGAGTTGAAGTCGATTGCAAGTCCGGCGATCCAGATGGAGGATCGCGCCCATGAGGCCGATCACCCTTCCTCGCTGGTGGCGAAGTTCGGCACCGAGCAGCCGCTCAAGCTCGACTGTGGCGTCGATCTCGCGCCGTTCCAGATCGCCTATCAGACCTATGGCGAGCTCAACGCGGACCGCTCCAACGCGATCCTGATCTGCCATGCGCTAACCGGCGACCAGCATGTCTTCAATACGCATCCGATTACGGGGAAGCCCGGCTGGTGGGATA
Organism: Bradyrhizobium sp.; assembly: GCA_026125985.1. Lineage (GTDB taxonomy): Bacteria > Pseudomonadota > Alphaproteobacteria > Rhizobiales > Xanthobacteraceae > Bradyrhizobium. The sequence continues at coordinate 11,523 of JAHCKB010000129.1, read as the reverse complement.
CGATGGTGGGGCCGGGGCTACCGCTCGATACCAGCCAGTATTTCATCATCTGCTCGAACGTGATCGGCGGCTGCATGGGGTCGACCGGCCCTGCCTCCACCAATCCCGCGACAGGCAAGCCGTGGGGGCTGGATTTTCCGATCATCACCATCCCCGACATGGTGCGTGCGCAGGCCATGCTGATCGATCGTCTGGGCATCACCACGTTGCTCTCGGTGGTCGGCGGCTCGATGGGCGGCATGCAGGTGCTGCAGTGGACCGCGGCCTATCCGGACCGGGTGTTCTCGGCCCTGCCGATCGCGTGTGCCACCCGGCACTCGGCGCAGAACATCGCGTTCCACGAATTGGGACGCCAGGCCATCATGGCCGATCCCGATTGGCACGGCGGCCGCTATGTCGACCATGGTTCGCATCCGCATCGCGGTCTCGCCGTGGCGCGCATGGCGGGTCACATCACCTATCTCTCGGACGCCGCGCTGCATCGCAAGTTCGGCCGGCGCATGCAGGATCGCGACCTGCCGACGTTCTCGTTCGACGCGGACTTCCAGGTCGAGAGCTATCTGCGCTACCAGGGGTCGTCCTTTGTCGAGCGCTTCGATGCCAACAGCTACCTCTATCTGACCCGCGCGATGGACTATTTCGACATCGCCGCCGACCACGGCGACGTGCTGGCCAAGGCGTTCAAGGGCATCAAGACGCGGTTCTGCGTGGTGTCGTTCACCAGCGACTGGCTGTTTCCGACCTCGGAATCGCGGGCGTTGGTGCATGCACTGAACGCTTCGAGTGCACGGGTGTCGTTTGCCGAGATCGAGACCGACCGCGGCCACGATGCGTTCCTGCTCGACGTGCCGGAATTTTTCGACATCGCCCGCGGCTTCCTGCAATCGGCTGGCCGCGCACGCGGACTGAAGAGCGGAGGCTGATATGTCGGTCGCTGAATCGAGTCTGCCGCTGCCTGGCATCGCGCCGGATCGCACCGGCAAATACCGCACCGACCATTTGCTGGTCGCCAACATGGTCGTGGCGGGTTCGCGCGTGCTCGACGTCGGCTGCGGTGACGGCGAACTGCTGCAGCTTCTGGAGAGCCGCGACATCGAGGGCCGCGGCATCGAATTGTCGCGCGAGGGCGTCAACCGCTGCGTCGCCAAGGGCCTTGCCGTGGTGCAGGGCGATGCCGACACCGACCTCGTCAACTACCCGGACGATGCCTTCGACTATGTGATCCTGTCGCAGACGCTGCAGGCGACGCGCCAGCCAAAGGTGGTGCTGGAAAATCTGCTGCGCATCGGCCGGCGCGCCATCGTCTCGTTCCCCAATTTCGGCTTCTGGAAGATGCGGCTGCAGCTTCTGGTTGGCGGCCACATGCCGCGCACGGAGAACCTGCCGGCGACCTGGTACGACACCGCCAACATCCATTTCTGCACTATCAAGGATTTCGTCGAGCTGTGCGACGCGATCAACGTCAAGATGGAGCGCGCGGTGGCGCTCGATCTTTACGGCCGCCCCGTGCCGCTGAACCTGCCATGGTGGGTGTGGAACATGTTCGGCGAGCAGGGCGTATTCCTGCTGAGCCGGGGGAAATAGTCTCTGCCGTCATTCGGGGGCGCGCCACTTGGCGCGAGCTCGGAATCCATAACCACAGGCTGGTAGTCGTCTGTCTGTCAATCGTTCAGACAACAATTGTCTCGGCGTATGGATTCCGGGCTCGCCGCTGCGCGACGCCCCGGAATGACACTAGACAATCGCGTGCACCAGCGACCGCGGATCGCGCACCGGCCAGCGGCCTGCTTCCACCAGCGCGATGAAGCGTTCGACCATCTCGTTGAACAGTGCCGGTTCCTCCAGATTGAGCACATGGCCCGACTTCGGGAAGAAGGCGAGGCCCGCCGCCGGCAGGTGCTTCTTCAGAAATAGGCTGGGCTCGATGCAATTGTCGTCCTCGTCACCGCACAGGATCAGTGCGGGCGTGGGAACCTTGCGGATCGCCTCCGTCATGGTGAAGATCGAGGGACGGCCGCCCTGGAAGCTGCGCATCGTGTTGGCCGAACCCTTGGCATCGTGGCGGGCCAGTGCCGCATAGAAGTCGGCATGACCGCGCGGATCCTTGAGCAGGAAGGGAATACGGCTCGGCGCCTCGCGCGTCACCTTGGCGACCTCGACCGAGCCGATCGACTCATATTGTTCGGCATTGGTCCGGCACTGGGCGCGGAAAGCCTCGAGGTTTTCGATAGGAGAACCCGCGCCGACGGCAGCGAGCGTCATTGACAATGCGCGCTCGGGCGCGTTGAGACCAATTTGCAGCGAAGAGTAGGAGCCCATCGACAGACCGACGAAATGCGCCTTGTCGATCTTGAGATGATCGAGCACCGCGAGCGCGTCGGTGTAGAAGTGCTTGTAGGTGTAGACGTCGGCTGTCGGTGGCACGTCCGAAGGCGTATAGCCGCGCGCGGAATAGGCGATGCAGCGATGGCCGCGCGAGAAGTAGCGCATCTGCGGCTCCCAATTGGTATGGTCGGCCGCGAATTCATGCAGGAAGATGATCGGCGTTCCGCTTCCCGCCTCTTCGAAATAGAGGCGGACGTTGTCTCTGGTTACGGCGTACGGCATCCCCGTTTTCTCCCCGTTGTTGCTTCTTGGCTGGTCAGCGTTCGAAGGAAGCGATCAGGCTGACATTGGCTTGTTCGATGGCGCTGAGCGGTACATTCCAGGTGTAGGGGCGGTACCAGCTGAAGCGTCCGAAATGGGCGGCGAGCGCAGGATCGCGGAAGTAGCGGCCGCGCCGCGCGTAGATCTCGTTGCGGGCAATGCGGAGCTGGGTTGGGGAAAGCCTTGCCAGCATGTCGCGCGTCAACCGGATGCGATCGGAGTCAGGAAAGATGAAATCCTGCGACGGCACGGCAATGGGCGCGGGTTCGATGGGCCTTGCCGGCGGCGGGACTGGAGCGGGTGCCGGCGGGAGCGTAGCCACTTGCGGTGGCGGAGGCTGTGTCGAGGGTGGCGGCGTTGACGGCGAGTCCTTGGCCAGGAAAATGTCGCCGTCGATCTCGTCGTAGTAGGCGGGCGACTGCGTCTGGCCGATCGTGGACGCCAGCGACTTCACTTTGGAGCGGGTCTGCTTGGCGACCGCGACCAGCGAGTTGTCGGGATTGGCGAGCAGCGGCAGAAAGCTTCGCGTGAAGACCGAATTCGGATCGGCATCGCTGTCCGACAGCCGGTCGAGCGCGACTTCGCCCACTCCTGCGGAATAGATCATGAAGACGCCGCCCGGCACGCGCGCATCGGCGAGGCCGCGCGAGCCGCCGACTGATCGGCCGCTGGCCAGCCGGAACGGATTTTCGCGGCAGGCATCGAGCACGATGATCTGTGTGCGGGTGCCGCGCGCCTTGAGCCGCTGGATCAGATTGTCGGTCGAGATCGAAACGTCCTTGAGCAGGCTCTGCTGTTCCGGAGAGACTTTCGGCGCATCTACCGGGATCAGATAGTTCGCTCCATCGATTTCGACGCCATGGCCGGAATAGAACAGGAAGGCGACATCGCCCGGACGGATCGAGTTCTCGAACAGGCTGAACTTTTCCACATAGTCGCGCCAGGCGAGGTTCTCCCCGAGCGTGACACGGAAGCCGAGTTGCTGGAGGCTGCGGCTGACCGCTCGGGCGTCGTTGACGGCCTTCTGCAGCGGACTGACATTGCGATAGGCGTCATTGCCGACCACAAACGCCAGCCGGCTTTCGGCGGCCGCCGGCGCGGTGGCCACCATCGCCAGCATCGCGGCGCCGATCGCACGAAACGCCCTCATCGATCTCCCCGACACAATCGAACGCAATGCGAAATTATTCGCGCGGCCATCCCTGCTTGGCAAGCGCAATCAGTTCAGGGCGGTATTCGAAATGCAGGCTGTCGAAATGATACCAGCGCCCGCCCCAGATGAAGCCGTGGCGTTCGAAAACCTCGACGATCTCGCGTGGAATCCGGTTGCGCCATAGGTACGTTCCGTCCGGCTTGGGAGGAGCCCACCGCCAGTAGTTTCCAAATCCTGCGTTGATATCGATCGCCGCGCCGAAGGCGTGGACCGAAAGGCGATTGGTGCCCGCGATCGTGCGGCAATTGTAGAGCCCGGACATCGGGACGAGATAGCGGATCAGCCCTTCGGGCAGTGCGTCCAGCTCCCGGGAGACTTTTTCAAGTTGATCGGCGACGCCGTTGACCGTGGTGGCGCGAACCGTGCCTCCGCCATGGCGGGGAAGCCATGCGACCGGACGCAGTTTCTGCGCAACCTCGCCGCGGCGGCAGTCGCCGTACATCTTGAGGAAGAACGCTTCGTTGCGGATGCGTCCCGGATCCTCGTCCTGACCAGGCTGCCGGAACGGTGCCGATGCAAGCGGGTAGGGAATGGCAAACTGTTCGCGGATGTTGCCGTGATCCAGCATCTCCACGAATGGCCGTCGCGCACTTGCGCTGCCGAGCGGCATGCGCGCTCCGTCTTTCCAGACCAGTTCGCTGTCGGTGTAGGAAGCGAGCTGATCGGGGTAGGCCGCCAGCAGCGCATCGAGCTTCGGGTCGGCTGACGCCGATGTGCCGTGCAGCGCGATGATCAGGAGGGAGAAGAACGCCAGTCTCATTCTGTCCGTTCCCCGGCGTTCGCAAGACCCCGCTACAGCAGTTCGACCTGCTCGGTCGCAATCGTGTCGCCGACGGCAACGGTGCCGCCGGTCACAACCTCGGCGTAGATACCGCAATCGGCATGGCCGAGCCGGCGCTGCAGCGCGTGCGGGATGGCGAGATCGCGCTCGGCGGTATCAGGGTCGACATTGACGGCGGCGCAGCGGACGATGCGTTTCACCACCTTCAGCCTGATCTCACCGATGGCGAGCATGCGGTCGACGAGGTCGAGCTCGGACCACGCCGGCCAGCCCTCGACATACATATTGGCGCGGAAGCGCAGCGGATGCACCGGCGCGCCCACCATGTTCTCGATGGCGCGAACGCTGGAAAGATTGATGATGGAGACGACCTTGCGCGCCACGTCGGAAAAACTGTGTCCGGGGCTGGTGAGCACTTTGGGCGGGCCCTTGATCTGGCCTGCATAGACGGTGGCAAAGAAGGTCTCGATCGCCGCCCGGCCTTCCGCGGTTTCCAGATCGCCCCGGGCCGCAACCTCGCCATTGTGCCGGATGCTGAGGACGTTGGTCGCATCGTCGAATTGCGTATGCAGGCCCGCCAGCCACTCGTCGCGCATCAGCATCAGGAAATGCGGTTTGGAAAGCCATGCCGGCGCGGCCGGATCGAAGCCGGAAGGGCCATTCTCGATCGCGTAGCGGCGGTCTGCCAGAAGCGTCTGGCCGGGTTTGAGCGCCGTGCTGGCAAGGGGCTCCGGGGTCAGGCCTTTGACCGGATAACGATAAAGGCTGGCAATCCTGGCGGAGGCGGGGACAGGCTCTGGCATGCGGCTTATTAAGGGATTCTTAGGGGTTGCGCTACCGCTCGCGATTTTGTGAGGCCCTCCCTTCCGCTCCGGGAAATCCATGCCCATATCTGCCTCAAGCCCGCCCTGGGCGACGACCGCGGCCGGTTGAGGAATGTCAACGCGGCCTGCGGATACCCAATGAAGATGCCGCAATCACGCCTTACAGGGTGGTCGCGGCATGCCGAGGGAATTAAAAAGATGAATATCGAAAAATACACCGAACGGTCGCGCGGCTTCATCCAGTCGGCGCAGTCGCTTGCCATGCGCGACGGCCATCAGCAGTTCTCCACCTTGCACGTGCTGAAAGTGCTGCTCGACGATAATGAAGGGCTGGCGAGTGGCCTGATCGACCGTGCCGGGGGCAACTCCCGCGCCATCCTGAAGGCGACCGAGGAGGCGCTGAACAAGCTGCCGAAGGTTTCCGGCAGCGGCGCCGGGCAAATCTATCTCGCGCCGGAACTGGCGCGTGCCTTCGATGCCGCCGAGAAGGCGGGCGAAAAGGCCGGCGACAGCTTCGTCACGGTCGAGCGGCTCCTGCTCGGGCTTGCACTCGACAAGAACAGCGAAGCCGGCGCCATCCTGAGCAAGGGCGGCGTCACCGCACAGAATCTCAGCTCGGCGATCGAGGCCCTGCGCAAGGGCCGCACCGCGGATTCCGCCACCGCCGAGAATGCCTATGACGCGCTGAAGAAATATGCGCGCGACCTGACGCAGGCCGCGCGCGACGGCAAGCTCGATCCGGTGATCGGCCGCGACGAGGAGATCCGCCGTACGATACAAGTGCTGTCCCGCCGTACCAAGAACAATCCCGTGCTGATCGGCGAGCCCGGCGTCGGCAAGACCGCCATCGTCGAGGGTCTGGCGCTGCGCATCCTCAACGGCGACGTGCCGGAGAGCCTGAAGGACAAGAAATTGCTCTCGCTCGACATGGGTGCGCTGATTGCCGGCGCGAAGTACCGCGGCGAGTTCGAGGAGCGGCTGAAGGCTGTGCTGCAGGAGGTGACGGCAGCCGAAGGCGGCATCATCCTGTTCATCGACGAGATGCACACGCTGATCGGCGCCGGCAAGGCCGACGGTGCGATGGATGCTTCCAACCTGCTCAAGCCAGCGCTGGCGCGCGGCGAACTGCACTGCATCGGTGCCACCACGCTGGATGAGTACCAGAAGCACGTCGAAAAGGACGCTGCGCTCGCGCGGCGCTTCCAGCCGATCTATGTCAGCGAGCCCACGGTCGAGGACACCATCTCGATCCTGCGCGGCCTGAAGGACAAGTACGAGCAGCATCACGGCGTGCGCATCACCGATTCCGCGCTGGTGGCGGCCACGACGCTGTCGAACCGCTACATCACCGACCGCTTCCTGCCCGACAAGGCCATCGACCTGATGGACGAGGCGGCTGCGCGGCTGAAGATGCAGGTCGACTCCAAGCCGGAAGAGCTCGATCTGCTCGATCGAGACATCATCCGCCTGAAGATCGAGCAGGAGGCCCTGAAGAAGGAAAGCGATACGGGTTCGAAGTCCCGGCTGCAGACGCTGGAAAAGGAACTCGCCGATCTCGAGGAGAAGTCGGCGGCGCTGACCGCGCGCTGGAGCAAGGAGAAGAACAAGCTCTCCGATGCCGCGAAGCTCAAGAGCGAGCTCGACGGCTTGCGCATCGAGCTCGCCAACGCGCAGCGCCGCGGCGAATTCCAGCGCGCAGGCGAGCTTGCCTATGGCCAGATCCCCGAGCTGGAAAAGAAGCTGGCCGAGATCGAGGAGAACGAGGCGCCCGGCGACATGATGGAGGAGGCGGTCACCGCCAACCACATCGCGCAGGTGGTGTCGCGCTGGACCGGCGTTCCCGTCGACAAGATGCTGGAAGGCGAGAAGGACAAGCTCCTCAAGATGGAGGAGGCGCTCGGCAGGCGCGTCGTTGGTCAGGCCGAAGCCGTGCGGGCGGTGGCGACCGCCGTGCGTCGCTCGCGCGCCGGCCTGCAGGACCCGAACCGGCCGACCGGCTCGTTCATGTTCCTGGGCCCGACCGGCGTTGGCAAGACCGAACTGACCAAGGCGCTCGCGGAATATCTCTTCAACGACGAGACCGCGATGGTCCGCCTCGACATGTCCGAATACATGGAGAAGCACTCGGTCTCCCGTCTGATCGGCGCGCCTCCGGGCTATGTCGGCTATGACGAGGGCGGCGCGCTCACCGAGGCGGTGCGGCGGCGGCCCTACCAGGTGGTGCTGTTCGACGAGATCGAGAAGGCCCATCCTGATGTCTTCAACATTCTCCTGCAGGTGCTCGACGACGGCCGCCTGACCGACGGCCAGGGCCGCACCGTGGACTTCCGCAACACGCTGATCATCATGACCTCGAACCTCGGTTCGGAATTCCTGGTGAACCAGCCGGAGGGCGAGGACACTTCGGCCGTGCGCGACCAGGTGATGGGAATGGTGCGGGCGCATTTCCGTCCCGAATTCCTCAACCGCGTCGATGAGATCATCCTGTTCCACCGCTTGCAGAAGAGCGAGATGGGCCGGATCGTCGAGATCCAGTTCGCGCGGCTGACCAAGCTGCTGGAAGACCGCAAGATCGAGCTGACGCTCGATCCTTCCGCACGCGACTGGCTCGCCGAGAAGGGCTGGGATCCTGCTTACGGCGCCCGTCCGCTGAAGCGGGTGATCCAGCGCCACCTGCAGGATCCTCTCGCCGAGATGATCCTGGCGGGCGAGGTCGCCGACGGCGACAAGGTCAAGATCTCGACCGAGGGCAACGTGCTGACCTTCAACGGCAAGCCGGCCACGACCGCCGAGATCGCCCAGTTCGAGGCGCCGGTGCCGAAGCGAAAGCTGAACTGAAGACGTCTGCCTGCCTGACCAGCAAAGAAGCCTCCGTTCTTGCGAAGGGAGGCTTCAGCATTTCAGCTACCTTGAAGATGACGCGTCACGGCGTGCCTGCGCTACCGCGTTCATCGCCATGAGAATTCGAAGGCCGCCGCCGTGGTTCGACCTCAGGAAAGCAGGAATTCGTCCCGTCAGCGGTTGCTGACTTTCCGGCTCCTGGTGCTGGGCGTGGCCTCGGAGACACGCGACCCGCGGCTGCTCATCATGCCGTCGAGACGGTCACGCTCCTTTTCGAAGCCGGCAAGGAGCGAACCTTCCAGCGAGCGGCCGCGCGGCAGCTTGATGCGCATGGGATCGACAAAGCGGCCGTTGACGAGGATCTCGTAGTGGACGTGCGCTCCCGTGGAGAGGCCGGTCGATCCGACGAAGCCGATGACCTGGCCCTGCCGGACGCGCTTGCCGGGCTCGATGCCCTTGGCATAGGCGGACATGTGGCCGTAGGCGGTCTCGTAGCCGTTGTTGTGCTTGAGGCGCACGTACTTGCCGTAACCGCCTTCCCAGCCGACCTTTTCGACCACGCCGTTGCCGGAGGCGAAGATCGGCGTGCCGTAGGGCGAGGCCCAGTCGACGCCGGTGTGCATCTTCACATAGCCCAGGATCGGGTGGCGGCGGCCGCCGAAGCCCGAGCGCATGACGGCGTTGTTGACCGGCTTGCGCACCAGGAATTTCTTCGCGCTCTTGCCGGTATCGTCATAGAAGTCGACGATGGAGTCGTCAGGCGTCTGGAAGCGGTAATACTTCTTGGTTTCGCCGCCGACCGTGAGCGAGGCGAACAGCACCTCGTTCCTTTCCGTGATCGTCGCACCTTCGTCCTCGCCGGCGTAGAAAACGTCGAAGGAATCGCCGGGCTGCACCTTGCGCTGGAAGTCGACGTCGTAGGAGTAGATCCGGATCATGTCTTCGATGACGTTGGCCGGAACCTTGTTACGCAGCGCGGTCTCGTAGATGCTCTGGTACAGCCGTACGCCGCTGCCGTCGTCATCGTCATCGTCATCGGCCGCTGCGGTGTCGGTGACGGTATTCATGCTCTGCACGTCCACCGCAACGTATTTGCCGAGATCGGACAGCGCCGCCACGGCCTCGATGGTGGATGCGTTGGCGACCATCACGCGATAGGGTTGCAGCCGCGCGCCCGGCGCTTGTGAGCCCGGCACCATCAGGACGCGCACCTTATGGCTTTCCTTTAGACCGCCGTCGCGGCCTTTGGCGCCGAGCGTCGAGGCGATCGCCTTGGCTTCTTCAGGCGTGGCGCCGAAATCGCGTAGGATCGAAACGATGCTGTCGCCCTTCTTGACGGTGTGGACGCGCTCGCCGGTGGGGTTGCCGCCCGTGACCTGATCCTTGGTCTTCGGCAACAGCGTGACGTTTTCCGGCACCACCCGCGTCTCGAAGCCGGCATAGGGGTCGGGGGACACGCCTTCGGTGGCATAGGCGAGCTTGATGTCCGACTTGACGCCGCTGGCATCGGCTGCGGCGTTGGCGAGCGCTGCGTAACGGACGCCGCCTGAATTACCGCGCCAGTTCGAGGCGTCGCGCACCCGCAGGATGATTTCGTCCAGCGGCACGTTGGCGGCGATCTTGGCCTTCGGCAGCACCGCCCCGAGGTCCTTCATCACGAAGGAGACCTCGGCATCAGGCTCGACCGCATCCGGATTGTTGGGATCGTTGGCGGCGGCCTGCGAGGGTGAGCCGACGTCGGTCAACAGGCGCTGGGCGTTGAACGGTGGGATCTTGGCCGACAGGTCGCTGGTGGTCATCGACAGGTTGCCGGAGATCCGGATGAAGGGCCGCACCCGCATGATGTCGCGGTTACCGACGCGGGTCGCCGTGGAAACCCGGATGATGTGGCGTGCCGCGGAGGATTCGCTCGGCGGCGGCAGGCGGTCGCTTTTGTGCAGGCTGGCGGCCCTGTCGTTGGCGCCGAACGCCCCGCGCAATGCACCTTCCACGCGCTCGGGAACCTTGGCAAAGGTCATCTCGCCATCGAGCGATGCGAAAACGGCGCCGCCAATCAGAGCCGCGCCGCACAGGCCCGTCAGGATGGTGCCGCTGAACCATTGTACGGAGACCCGGCGCCGGTCGATCACCGCGGCTTCGGTGCCGTCGACGGAAAGCGGCGGCTCGTGGCCGAGATCGATGATCCCCGCCTCGCGCCCGTATCCGCCCCCGCGTGACGTCCGTTGGCTCAAGCCACCGTCCCCCCGAATTCCACCAACATTCGACAACCTTAGTCGCTCAACCCCGGGTCCCGCACACACCCCCGACGATTAGGGGCGCCTCCGGAGCATGGCGCCGCACACATGTATTTCGGGAATCGGGGCCTTTAATGACCGGCCGGAATCTCGAAGATCAATGGTGCGCAGAGCTCTCGATGTTTCTCGGCCGTGAAGGGAACGGCGTATACCGGCCGCCATCCCCCGTTCAAAACCGCCAGGCAGCCCCCCTCTGGCATTCCAGCGATTCAATCCTTAACTTATTCTCAGAACGTCGCAGGATTGTGGCTCAAGTACGGCGCAAAGCCTCCGGATAAAGGGGTTTCCTTGCTGTCGAAGAATCTGCATTCGATGTGAAGTTTTGTTGACGATAGGCGTTGACAACGCCGATTGGGCGGGCCTATAAACCGCCCACTGAGCGCGGCGCTGCATTGGCCCCTTGGCCAAGGCAGTTTGTCGTGCCCGTCAAGCTCCTCATGATGATGAGTGAATCAACAGCCGATGCCAGTCGGTTGTCATTTGCCGTCGAATGAGGGTTTTGCGGACCTCCCCGATTGGGGAGTTGGGGTTTTCGGACCTCGGGCTGTTTGACAAGTGAAGATGAAGAAAGAGAAACGTGGACGGCGGAGTCCTTGCGGGTCTCGAATACTTGGAAACTTCGGTTTTCAAAGTTCGGGACCGGACGAAAGACTTCGGCGGTACACGTTTTGAATAAGGTTACACCATGATCTCTTCATTGAGATCGGGTCGTCGGCGATGTGAATCGTTGATGATTTTGGTGTGGACCTCGTCAAACGTGTACGATCAGCCGAGCTCAATTTCATCCAACTTGAGAGTTTGATCCTGGCTCAGAGCGAACGCTGGCGGCAGGCTTAACACATGCAAGTCGAGCGGGCGTAGCAATACGTCAGCGGCAGACGGGTGAGTAACGCGTGGGAACGTACCTTTTGGTTCGGAACAACC
>JAHCKB010000128.1 GCA_026125985.1 Bradyrhizobium sp. | reverse complement strand
GCGCATCTCCTTGGCGGCCTCGATCACGTCGGCAAAATCCACATCCGGCGCCGGATCGAGATCGAACACCAGCCGGCCCGGCACGTCGTAGGCAGCGGGCGCGCAGTTCCAGGGGTGCAACTCCACCCCGCCGGATTGCGCGACCGCAGCCAGCCCCTCGACGCGATCAATCTGGATATAGGGCTTGCGCTCGCCGGACACCTTGACGAGTTCGAGCAGCCTGGAGGTTCCCGTCATGGCGTGACGCTGAAAGAACACTTCGCCGTCGATTCCATCGGGCGCACGCACCACCGAACAGGGCCGTCCTCTCAGGTAACCGATCATCCATTCGCCGACGGCCTCGAAGTAATGGGCGAGATCGAGCTTGGTGACCGGTTTGCCATCGCCGCCGTCGGGCCAAAGCGCCTTGTCCGGATTGGAGATCGCCACACCCATCACCTCGGCGCTCCGCTTCGCGGACGACTTGATCAAGGCAGGACTTGCGACACCGACTCTGGCAAGCATCTCCGCCTCCACCTCTCGCGCGGGCTTGTCCTCGCGCAAGCCCTTGAACGCTGCCTGGCGGATATTGTTGTCCGCCGTCCAGCCGGCAAATTCGATCTCGGCGACGAGCTTCGGCTTCAGCCAATGCACGTCGCGCGTCTTGGCCGGTGCGTTCGCACCGCTGAACGGGTTCTTGTCGGATGCGTTCGCCTTCAGATGCGGCATCAGCCGCCGCACCGTGCTAGCGCCGAATCCGGTGCCGACAATGCCGACAAACGCGAGATGGTTGCCGCGGTAGACGCCGGCCATCAACGAGCGAAACTTGCCACCGGTCGTCTTCCAGCCGCCGAGCACGACCTCATGACCGGCGCGGACCTTAGCCTTCGTCCAGCTCTCGCTTCGGCCGGAGCGATAGCGCGCATCCAGCTTCTTGGAAACGATACCTTCCAGCGACAATTGCCTCGCCGATTGCAGCACCGCCTCCCCGTCCTCCTCGAAATGCTCGACATAGCGGATCAGCTTGCTTTTACCCTTGCGCGTTTCCAGCAACCGCTTCAGCCGCGCCTTACGCTCGTGGAGCGGCAGGGTGCGCAGATCCTCGGTGCCGGCAAACAGCAGATCGAAGGCGAAATAGACGAGATTGTCGGTCTTGCCGTCGGCGATCGCTGCCTGCAACGCGGAGAAATCCGGCAGGCCCTTTTGGTCCATGGCGACAACCTCGCCATCGATCAGCGCATCCGGGAGGCTGCGGGCCTCTTTGGCAATGGCAGGGAATTTTTCTGCCCAGTCCAGCCCTTTGCGTGTATTCAGCGCGACCTCGCCGCCTTCGATACGCATCTGCACGCGATACCCATCGAACTTGACTTCGTGGCACCAGGCCGCACCGCCCGGAGGGCGGTCGACCGCCCTGCAGAGCTGCGGCGGCACGAAGTCGGGCATGGCGGAGGCCTTCCCTGGCTTCGCCGTCACCCGCGCCGCTCTCGTCCGCGCGCGGGCTTCGGCCGCAGTGCCGCGACTGGAGTCCCAGGTCGCATCTGCCTTCATCTTGCCCCTGGCGAGCATGAACGGTTTCGGCGCCTTGCCCTTGCCCTTCGCAATCTCGGCCATCGAGCGGCCGGAGGCGACGGAGCGATCCTCGTCCAGAATGTCGTTGGCCCCGCCCTCGCGCGCATATTCGTCGCGATGCTTGATCAGGAGCCAGTTGGTGCGTTTGCCGCCATAGCGGTCACCTTTCATCCGCACCAGCACCCAGCTGCCGTGCAACTTCTCGCCATGCAAGGTGAATTTGAGGTCGCCCTTGGCAAAGCCGCGTTCGGGATCGGACGAATCCCAATAGCCGCGATCCCAGAGCTGCACCGTGCCACCGCCATACTGGTCTTCGGGAATGGTGCCTTCAAAGTCGCCATAGTCGAGCGGATGGTCCTCGACCTCGACTGCCAGCCGCTTGTCGTGCGGATCGAGTGAAGGCCCGCGGGTTACCGCCCAGGATTTGAATACGCCATCGAATTCAAGCCGGAGATCGTAATGTAACCGTGTCGCCGCGTGCTTCTGGATCACGAAGCGCCGCTGGCCGGACGGCGCCACCCTGACAGTGCCGGAAGGCTCCGGGGTGATCCCGAAATCGCGCTTCCTGCGATACGTGGAGAGCTTCTGAGAAGGCACGGCAGTCCCGCGGTCGATAATCCCGCCATCATGCGCCAATTGGCGCAAGAACCAAACCCTCAAACGCCGGTCTCGTTCCCAACCCGCCTCGGCGCGGCTTGCATTGAAGCAGGCCGGAGGGCATTTTGCCGCCCGAAGAAGCGCCGCCAGACACGGAATGAGCGGCCGCGGGAGGACCCAAAATGGCTTTGACGATGTCGCATGTTGCTGGACCGACCACGCCTGCGGTGCGGGAAATGACGTTCGGCGACCTGCTGCGCCAGGCGGCGGAATCGGCGCCTGATCGTCTTGCCCTGATCGCGGGCGTGCCGGACCCGGCACTCCGGCGGAAATGGACCTATGCCGAGTTGTACCGCGACGCCGAGCGCACCGCCCGCGCACTGCTCACCCGCTTCAAGAAGGGAGAGCGAATCGCGGTATGGGCGCAGAACATCCCGGAATGGATCATGCTGGAGTTCGGCGCAGGCCTCGCCGGCATGGTGCTCGTGACAGTCAATCCGGCGTTCCGCGCCAACGAGGTGCAGTATGTGCTGAAGCAGTCTCGCTCGGCCGGCGTATTCGTGGTCAACAGCTTTCGCGGCAATCCGATGCTGGAGACCGTGCAGGCGGTGAAGCCGAGCTGCCCCGAGCTGCGCGAGATCATCTGTTTCGACGATTGGAACGCCTTCATCGCCGCAGGCGACAACGCCGACATCAAGCTGCCCGCCGTCAGTCCCGATGATCCCGTGATGATCCAGTATACTTCGGGCACGACGGGCTTCCCGAAGGGCGCGTTGCTGAAGCACCGCGGGCTTCTCAACAACGGCGCCGACACGGCGGACAGGATGGGCGTCGATCGCGGCGACGTCTTCATCACCACTATGCCGCTGTTCCATACCGGCGGCTGCGTGTGCTGCGTGATGGGCGCGGTGTCCAAGGCGGCCACGCAGGTGCTGGTCGAGGCGTTCGATCCGGCGCTCGTACTGGAGATGCTGCACACCTATCACGGCAATGCGATGCTCGGCGTACCGACCATGCTGATTGCCATGCTGGAGCATCCGAACTTCACCAAGACCGATCTCTCCCACATCAAGGCGATCTGTTCCGGTGGCTCCACCGTTCCGGCTGCACTGGTGCGACGGCTGGAGAAAGAGCTCGGCGCCCCCTTCACGATTGTGTTCGGCCAGACCGAATGCTCGCCTGTGGCGGCGCAGACCCGTGCCGATGACACCGTGGAGGACAAGGCCGACACCATCGGACCCCCATTGCCCAATATGGAGACCAAGATCATCGATCCCGCGACCGGCGAAACCGTGCCGGTCGGCACCATCGGCGAATTCTGCACCCGCGGCTATCACGTGATGCTCGGCTATTTCGAGATGCCCGAGGCCACCGCAGCCGCCATCGACAAGGACGGTTGGCTGCACACCGGCGATCTCTGCGCCATGGACGAACGCGGCTATTGCACGGTGGAGGGCCGGCTGAAGGACATGATCATCCGCGGCGGCGAGAACATCTATCCGCGCGAGCTGGAAGAGCTGCTGTTCAAGCACCCGAAAGTCGGCGAGGTCGCCGTCGTCGGCGTGCCTCACGAAAAATGGGGCGAGGAGGTCGCCGCGTTCGTCCGGCCCGCGCCCGGGGCCACCATCGAGAAGGAAGAACTGATCGACTACATGCGTGCCTCGCTTGCCCCGCACAAGACGCCGAAGCACTGGTTCGTGGTAGAGTCGTTTCCGCTGACGGGATCCGGCAAGATCCAGAAATTCAAGCTGCGCGAAGCCTGGACCAAGGGCGAGATGACGGCGATCTAGGGATTTGCCCGAACTGAGCGTGACAACAAGAAAAGGATGAAAACATGGACATGCAGAACAAGATCGCGATCGTCACCGCAGCGGCGTCGGGTGCGGGCCGCGCCGGGGCGTTCATTCTGGCGCGCGAGGGAGCTGCAGTCGCGATTGTCGATCAGAACGAAACCGGCGCGAAAGCGGTAGCGGACGAAATCCGCAAGCGTGGCGGCCGCGCCTTGGCGCTGGCCGGCGACCTGCGCGAAGATGCCTTTTCGCGCGACATCGTTGCCGCGACAGTGAAGGAGTTCGGCCGGGTAGATTGCTTGTGGAATCACCTCGGCATTCCCGGTCCCTCGGTAATCGACGACCTTGATGGCTGGGACCTGAGCGTCGATCTCAATCTGCGTTCCCAGCTCATCACCACCAACGCAGCATTGTCGCATATGAAGGCGCAACGATCGGGCAGCATCCTGTTCACTGCATCCACCTCGGGCCTGACCGGATCGCCGTGGAGTCCGACCTATTCTGCGGTCAAGGCCGGCGTGATCGGCCTTTCCCGCAGTCTCGCCAAGCGGCACGCCAAGGACGGCATCCGCGTCAATGCCATTTGCCCTGGCGCCATCGACACGCCGATGCTGCGCGTATTCGTCAACCGGCCGGATCAGCCGGGCCACAACGAAGCCAACGTGGAAGAACTGATCAAGGCCTCGGTTGCACGCAACCCGATGGGCCGCGCGGCCCGTCCGGAGGAGATCGCTGAGGCAGCCGTGTTTCTCTTGTCCGACAAGGCGTCGTTCGTAACAGGTATCGCGATGCCGGTCGACGGCGGCACGCTGGCGTAGAAGGACGGTCGAGCCGGCCGGCAAGCGGCGTCACAGAAACCCGTCCCCGTCGTCACAAATTTGTGCGAACGCGCCGGATACCCCGCTCGGGGGAACCCGGTTCGCAATGATGGTTTCGTGCAAGATTCCATTTTCAGGGCGGGGACTGGTACCCTCCTTGATCGAGAAGGTGTAGAATTACGATTAGTCGGCGTTCCGGCAGGGCAAATGACATGACTGCCATATCCATTATCCGAATAGCCGTAGGCCTGTTCGCCGTCGTTGCGATCGGTGGCGTTGGTTTCGCAATCCAGTACTTCCGCCACGAGCCGCCGGTTGAGGCTAGGCTCGCAACCGCACCAGCGGCGGCGGTCACGGAGCCTGCATCTCCTGAGCCAAAATCCAACGTGCAAGGGCGCAGTGTGGCCGCACTCGCAAAGGCTAAATCGGAAACCAGCGCCGTCGTGGATTCTCTGGTGGGATCACCGCCAGCGCCGGAAAGCGGCAACGGCGTGCCGACGTTCGACGTCGCCAGCATCAAGCCGACGGGTGAGACCGTCGTCGCGGGTCGGGCGCCGCCGGGCGCAACGGTGGAACTGCTGCGCGATGGCGAAGTGCATGATCGCGCACCGGCCGACAAGTCCGGGCAATTCGTGATGATCCCGCCCAATCTTCCGCCAGGCACTTACGACCTGACGCTGCGGTCGAAACAGGCAAACGGAGAGCAGATTGCGTCCAAACAGCGCGTGACGGTTGAACTAGAGGCGAGATCGACCGAACGGCCGATCGTCGCCCTGACCACGCCGGACAAACCCACCGTCGTGCTGTCTGAACCGGCTACTCCGGCACCAGCAGCCGGCGCAGTGGTCGTGAAGACCGTCGAGATCGAGCCGGGCGGAAAGTTTCATGTTGGCGGCCAAGCGCGGCCCGGCGCGTCCTTGAGGCTTTATCTCAACGACAGCTTCGTGACTTCGGTAACATCCGGCGCGGACGGTCGTTTTGCAGTCACCATCAATGAGGGAGTGGCGCCGGGAAACTACCGCGTCAGGCTGGACGAAGCGTCAAGTTCCGGTGCGGTGCGTGCCCGCGCTGAAGTTCCATTCAACGCGCCCGACACAACGGCGTCCGTGCCGGCGCAGGCCGCCACATCGAAGCGGCCGGAACCGGCAGCCGCGCAGCAGCCACAGCTCGCAGCCGCAGGGGCTGCCGTCTTGCCGGATAGCGGCGCACCGCCCTCCTCCGTCGTGGTGCCGAAGATCACGACGACGACGGTCTCCCGTGGAGACAGCCTTTGGCGTCTCAGCCAGCTCTCGTATGGCTCGGGGACACGCTACGCCATCATCTACAAGGCGAACCAGGGACAGATCCGCAATCCCAATCTGATCTATCCCGGACAGGTTTTTGTTCTTCCCACGCAGTGAAGCGCCGGTCCGATATCGCCGAGCAACGATGGAGAATTTCGTCCGCGACCCGCGGCTACTCCGCCGCAGCCTGTCGCTCCACCTTCTCCGCCTTGACGGCGCAGAACTTGAACTCTGGAATCTTGCCGAATGGATCGAGCGCGGGATTGGTCAGGAGGTTTGCCGCCGCCTCTGCGTAACAGAACGGCATGAACACCATGTTCTCAGGCACGTCGCGGTCGGAGCGCACCTTCAGCTCGACGGCGCCGCGTCGGGTCTGCAGCCGGACGAGATCGCCCGGCCACACGTTCAGCCGCCGCATATCCTTGGGCGACATGAAGGCGACGGCCTCCGGCTCGATCTGGTCGAGCACCGCCGTGCGACGCGTCATCGATCCGGTATGCCAGTGCTCGAGCACGCGGCCGGTCGAGAGCACCATCGGGTATTCGCCGTCGGGCAGTTCATCCGGCGGCAACACCCTGGCCGGCACGATCTTGCCGCGGCCGCTTGGCGTCGGGAAGCCGGTCGTGAAGATGATCTCATTACCGGGTTTGGCAGGATCGTCGACCGGATAAGTGACCGCTCCCTCGCGTACCAGTCGCTCCCAGGTGATGTTCTTCAGCGAGGGCATCAGTTGCGTCATCTCGGCGAAGACGTCGGCGGGACCGCCGTAGTTCCACGGCAGGCCCATGCGCTTGCCTATCTCCTGGATGATCCAGAGATCCTGCCGCGCATTGCCCGGCGGCTTGACCACCTCTCGCGCGAGCTGCACGCGGCGATCGGTGTTGGTGAAGGTGCCGGATTTTTCCGCAAAGGCAGAGGCCGGCAGGATGACGTCGGCGTGGAATGCGGTCTCGGTGACGAAGAGATCCTGCACGACGAGATGATCGAGCTTCGCCAGAGCTGCGCGGGCGTGTTGCAGGTCCGGGTCGGACATCGCGGGGTTTTCACCCTCGATATACATGCCGCGGATTTCGCCCGCGAGAATCGCGTTCATGATCTCGACAACGGTGAGACCGCGGACCGGATCGAGACTTCTTTGCCACAGCTCTTCGAACTTGCCGCGCAGGTCGACCCGGCCGACGGGTTGATAGTCCGGCAGGAACATCGGAATCAGGCCTGCGTCGGAGGCGCCCTGCACGTTGTTCTGACCGCGCAGCGGATGCAGCCCGGTACCGGGACGACCCACCTGCCCCGTCGTCAGCGCCAGCGCAATCAGGCAGCGCGCATTGTCGGTGCCGTGAACATGCTGGCTGACGCCCATGCCCCAGAAGATGATCGAAGCGCGCGAGCGCGCATAGGTGCGGGCCACCTCGCGCAGCGTGCCGGCGTCGACGCCGCAGATCGGCGCCATCTTCTCCGGCGTGAATTCCGCGATCTTCTCGGCGAGCTCCTCGAAACCTTCGGTGTAGCCCTTGATGAATTGCTGGTCGGTCAGCCCTTCCGTGATGATCGTATTGAGCATCGCGTTCAGCATGGCGACGTCGCTGCCCGGCTTGAACTGAAGATGCTTCCAGGCATGCCGTGACAGCCCCTGCCTGCGAGGGTCCATCACGATCAGCCTGGCGCCGCGTTTCGCGGCGTTCTTGATATAGGTGGCGGCGACCGGATGATTGACGGTCGGATTGGCGCCGATGACGATGATGACTTCGGCATCCATGGCAGCCGCGAAAGGCGCCGACACAGCTCCGGAATTGAGGCCCTCCATCAGCGCCGCCACCGAGGAGGCGTGGCACAGGCGCGTGCAGTGGTCGACATTGTTGGAGCCAAAGCCCGCGCGCACCAGCTTCTGGAACAGATAGGCCTCTTCGTTCGAGCCTTTGGCCGAACCGAACCCGGCCAGCGCCTTGACGCCCTTCTCATCACGGATTTTCTTCAACCCCCCGGCGGCGATGTCCAGCGCTTCCTCCCACGAGGCTTCGCGGAAATGCGTGAAGGGATTGGCCGGGTCGACCTGGTCGTTGGCGTCCTTTCTCGCGTTCGGCAACCGAACCAGCGGCTTGGTCAGGCGATGCGGATGGTGGATATAGTCGAAACCGAAGCGGCCCTTGACGCAGAGCCGATTATGGTTGGCCGGACCGTCGCGCCCTTCCGCGTAGATTACCTTGTCGTCCTTGACCAGATAGGTGACCTGGCAGCCGACGCCGCAGAACGGGCAGAGTGAATCCACCTTGCGGTCGGCATAGGCAACGCGGGTCTGCTTGTCGTCGAGCATCACCGCCGGCATCAATGCGCCGGTCGGACAGGCCTGCACGCATTCGCCGCACGCCACGCAGGTCGATGCTCCCATGGGGTCGTCGAAGTCGAATACGATCTTCGCATCGGCATTGCGATAGGCCATGCCGATGACGTCATTGACCTGCACCTCGCGGCAGGCGCGAACGCACAATCCGCACTGGATACAGGCGTCGAGATTGACTCGCATTGCCGGGTGACTTGCGTCGCCGTCCCAGCGCTGCGCGGCAGGGAAGCGGCTTTCCGTCACGCCGACCGTCTCCGCCCAGTTCCAGAACTTCGAATCCGGATCGTGCGAGGTTGCCCGCGCGGGCTGGTCGGAGACAAGCAGCTCCATCACCATTTTCTGCGCGGCAACCGCACGCGCGCTTTCCGTCTTCACCTTCATGCCCACGGCAGGCGTGCGCTTGCACGAAGCCGCAAGCACGCGCTCGCCTTCGATCTCGACCATGCAGGCGCGGCAGTTGCCGTCAGGCCGGTAATCCGGCGCCGGCGAATAGCAGAGGTGCGGGATCTCCCGGCCCTGGCGCCTGGCGACCTGCCAGATGGTCTCGCCGGGGCTCGCTTCGACCTGCTTGCCGTCGAGCTCGAACGTGATCTTCGTCATTCGGCCGCTTCCTTGAACTCGTCGGGAAAATACTTGATGACGGACGTCAGCGGATTGGCCGCCGCCTGTCCGAGGCCGCAGATCGAGGCGTCGCGCATCGCCTGGCTCAGTTCATCGAGCAGCGCCCGATCCCACGCCGGGCGTTCCATCAGGAGCGCCGCCTTCTGCGTCCCGACGCGGCAGGGCGTGCACTGGCCGCAGCTCTCGTCCTCGAAAAAGCGCATCAAATTGAGCGCCGCGCCGCGCACGCTGTCCTTGTCGGACAGGATCACGACCGCGGCCGAGCCGATGAAGCAGCCGTATTTTTCCAGCGTGCCGAAATCGAGCGGGATATCGCTCATCGAGGCCGGCAGGATGCCGCCTGACGCGCCGCCGGGGAGATAGGCGCGAAAGCGGTGGCCGTCAGCCATGCCGCCGCAATATTCATCAATCAGTTGGCGGACCGTGATGCCCGCCGGCGCGAGCTTGACGCCTGGACTTTTCACGCGGCCCGAAACGGAAAAGCTGCGCAGGCCCTGGCGGTCGTTGCGGCCATGCCCCTTCCACCAGTCGGCGCCCTTCTCGACGATGTCGCGAACCCACCAGAGCGTCTCGACATTGTTGATCAGGGTCGGCAGGCCGAACAGACCGACCTGGAACGGATAAGGCGGCTTGTGCCGCGGCAAGCCGCGCTTGCCTTCCAGGCTTTCCAGCAGCGACGACTCCTCGCCGCAGATATAGGCGCCGGCGCCGCGGCGAAGATGCAATACAGGCCCGCCCGGCGGCAGCCTGGCGAATTCGCGCGCCAGAATTTCGCGCGCGGCCGGATATTCGTCGCGGATGTAGATATAGATCTCGCCGGCCTCGACCACATGCGCACCGATCAGCATGCCCTCGATGAAACGGTGCGGATCGGTTTCCAGATAATGACGGTCCTTGAAGGTGCCGGGCTCGCCCTCGTCGCCATTGACCGCCATCAGGCGCGCACCAGGCTCGCCGAGTACAGCGCGCCACTTGCGTCCCGCCGGAAAGCCCGCGCCGCCGAGTCCGCGCAAGGATGCGTCATCGAGCGACTTCAGCAGTTCCTCCTTCGACAGTTCGCCCGAGCGCAGACGATGGAGCAGCTTGTAGCCGCCATCGGCGACGTATTGGTCGTATCCGATATAGCCGGGCAGATGCGCAAGGGTTGCGCCGGCCTTTGCCGCCGCCAGCACGTTCGCGACAGTGGCACGATCGACGAAATTGTGGCCGACCTCGGCGGCCGGCGCGGTATCGCAGCGGCCGACGCAGGGTGCCCGCACGACGCGGATGCCGGGGCCGGCCTTGCTTTGCAGCTCCTCGAGCAGTTTCTCTGCGCCCATCATGGCGCAGGTGAGCGAATCGCAGACGCGAATGGTGAGCGGCGCGATGTCTTGCTCGCCCTCCTTCACCACGTCGAAATGCGCATAGAAGGTGGCGGTCTCGAACACTTCCGCAAAGGACAGCCTCATCTCGTCGGCGAGCGCGGCAAGGTGCGCGGCCGAGATCTGGTGGTACTTGTCCTGGATCAGGTGCAGATGCTCGATCAGAAGGTCACGCCGCCGCGGCCGATCGCCGAGCAGGAGCTCGATTTCTTGAGCAGCACCCGGATCGATCTGGCGGCCTTTCGGCGTTGCCTTGGCGCGTTTACGCCCTTCACCGGGATGATGGAATTTGCGGACCTGGTGGACGTCGTGAGCCATTGAAAACGTCATTCCCTAGCCTTCTTTGGCGGCAACTCTAATCTCTGGTATGCCAGATGCCAAGAAGATTGTGGCGGCCTGTGAAGGATTTAAGGGAGCTTGCCGTTCGTACCAAGCCCCTTGAGGACGCTTCGTCGCGGGGCCGACAGAGTGCCCCGAATCCGACGGCAACTTCGCTTCGCATCCATTTCGAAAAGCTTCCTTCTGCCGGCCGTCAGGTGAAGTCTACCGGCTCATCGCAGCAAACCAAACCTCAATCACGCATTGATGACGCACGATCCGTGCCACCTATCGGACCATTGGCCTTCTCGATCAAAAACACGATGCGGCTGTCGCTGCGCTCGGTGATCTCGACCTTGTCGCCGGTCTCGCGGATGAGGTTGGGAATGTCGATCACCGAGAGCGGATCGGTGCACAGCACTTCCAGCCGGTCGCCGGCCGCGAGTGATTTGAGCGCTTTGCGCGTCTTCAGCGCCGGCAGCGGGCATTTCAGGCCGGCGAGATCGAGCTTGGTGATTGTCATGCGGAGAGGATGGCGAACGGGATCAGCATCGTCAACTTTCGATCAGTTGATCAGGCAGGCCCAGGAAAGAAAGCCGATGGTTTCGCCGGGCGAGACCTGAGTGACATCCTCGCCGAGTTCGGCAAGCCCATCCGTATCGGCAAGCGAAGACAACAGCCCAGCGCCTTCGCGCGGAAACTTGATCGCCTCCAATGCGCCATCGGCACCTCTGCGCAGCGAGACGCGGACATATTCGCGGCGCGATATCTTCTTCCTGTAGGAGAACGCCGCACGCACCGGCATCGGCGTCAACGTCTCCTGCCGCGCGCCCGACAGCGCCAGAATGGTCGGGCGCACGACATGGACGAAGGTGACGAAGCTCGCCACGGGATTGCCGGGCAGCCCGATGAAGGGCGTGCCGCCGATGATGCCCATCGCGACAGGACGGCCCGGCTTGATCGCCATCCGCCACAGTACGAGCTTTCCGACACTCTCCACCGCAGCCTTGACGTGGTCCTCCTCGCCGGTCGAGACGCCGCCCGTGGTGAGCAGGAGATCGTGCTGGCCCGCCACCCGCGCCAGGGCGCTCGCCAGCGCCTTCGGCTCGTCGCTGAAGATGCCGAGATCGCCGACCTCGCAGCCGAGCCGGCGCAGCATCGCCATTAGCATGAAACGGTTGGAATCGAACAGCTGCGGCGCGGCGCGCACCTCGCCCGGCGACACCAGCTCGTTGCCGGTCGAGAACACCGCAACACGGATGCGCCGGCGCACCTCGACCTGAGTCAGCCCGAAGGCAGCGACCAGCGCAATGTCCTGCGGCCGCAGCCGCTGCCCGGCCTTCAGTGCAATATGACCGAGCGGAATGTCCTCGCCTGCGGGACGCACATTGGCGCCTGGTTTCAGCCCCGCCGGAAGCACGGCTTTGCCTTGATCGAGGCGAACGTCTTCCTGCATGAAAACGGTATCGGCGCCTGCGGGCATCGGTGCGCCCGTAAAGATCCGCACAGCGTGACGCGCCGCGATCGCGCCATCCGGCGATGCGCCGGCCTGCACGCGGCCC
>JAHCKB010000127.1 GCA_026125985.1 Bradyrhizobium sp. | reverse complement strand
CGGTGGCGTCGGCGCCGGCGGCTTTCTCGGTCATGGAGAAGCAGATGCGCTTGTCGCCGTTCAGCAGCGGCTTGAGGAACTTCTCCTTCTGATATTCCGTGCCGTGGGCGAGGATCGTCATCATCGACGCATCGTCCGGCCCCTGCGTGTTCATCGAGAGCGCGCCAAGTAAGCTCTCTCCCAGTTCCATCTGTACCAGCGCATTGGCCAGCGGGCCGAGGCCCATGCCCCCATACTCCTTCGGCACCCACGGACACCATAGGCCCTGCGCACGCGCCTTCTTCCGCAAGGGTCCCAGCACTTCGGCAAGCGGCTTGGTGTCGAGTTCCTTCTCGGCGGGAATGCACTCCTCATGCACCCACTTGCGAACCTTCTCGCGGATGGCCTTGGCTTCGGCGGGGATTTCGAAATCGATCGACATGGCGTTCCCTCGTACCTTCTTGCTGGTTGGGCTTGGTCGATGGCATAAACTGGCGACGTGCCAGCGGCAACACAAACAAAGTTTCAAGCAAGATGCGCCGCCGCCGGAGGAATTGACGTATGTCCGATCTCGCCGATCTCTTTCCAGGCTTTGGTTCCGAATGGATCGACACCGCCGCGGGCCGCATCTTTGCGCGCACCGGCGGCAAGGGGCCACCGTTGCTGCTGTTACATGGGTTTTCCTCGACGCATGTGATGTGGCACCAGGTTGCACCGCAGCTTGCCGAAAAATTCTCGCTGATCGTCGCCGATCTTCCCGGCTACGGCTGGTCGGACATGCCCGACAGCGACGACAACCACACGCCCTACACCAAGCGCGCGATGGCCAACGTGATGATCGAGGCGATGGAACGGCTCGGTCATGTGCATTTCGCGCTCGCCGGCCACGATCGCGGCGGCCGCGTAGCCTATCGCCTTGCGCTCGACCACCCCGGACGGCTGTCGAAACTGGCGGTGCTCGATATCTTGCCGACCTATGACTACTGGGAGCGCATGAACCGGCTTTATGCGCTGAAGATCTGGCACTGGGCGTTTCTGGCGCAGCCCTATCCTTTCCCGGAAACACTGATCCTTGGAGCGCCGGATTTCTTCCTCAAGGAGAAGATGGCAAGCCAGACCAAGTCCGGCACACTGGACGAGATCGATCCGCGCGCGCTGGAGCATTATCTGGCGCCGTTCCGCGACCCATGGCGGGTGCATGCGATGTGCGAGGATTATCGCGCGGGCGCCTATGCCGATTACGAGATCGACAAGGCCGACCTCGAGGCCGGCAGGAAAATTACCATCCCGATGCTTGCGCTGTGGGGCGACGCCGGCATTGCGACCGCCGCGGCAACGCCGCTCGATACCTGGAAGAAGTGGGCGACCAATGTCAGGGGCTCACCGGTCGACAGCGGGCACTTCCTCACCGAGGAGAATCCCGCTGCGACGGCGAAGCTGTTGCTGGAGTTCCTTACCGCCGCGCCTTGAAGAAGTCCTTCAGCAGCGCTGCTGCTTCCTGCTCGCCGACGGCGGAATAGACCTCCGGCACATGGTGGCAGGTGGGCGATGCAAAGAAGCGCACGCCGGAATCGACCGCGCCGCCCTTGGGATCGGTGGCGCCGTAATAGAGCCGGCGGATTCTTGCAAAGGAGATCGCGGCTGCACACATGGTGCAGGGTTCGAGGGTGACGTAGAGGTCGCAATCGACCAGCCGCTCGCTGCCGATCTTCCCGGCGGCCTGCCGGATCGCCAGAAGTTCGGCATGGGCTGTCGGGTCGCGGTCGGTCAGGGTGCGGTTGCCCGAGGTGGCGATGACCTCATCCCCCCTGACGATGACGCATCCGACGGGGACTTCGCCCGACTTGGCGGCGTTTTCGGCCGCTTTCATTGCGAAATCCATGAAAGATCGTGCGGTCATGCCTCGTATCCCCGGAAGAAACCTGCTACTAGCTCCGCCTTCAGCAAAAGTGGATACCGGTTTTGCGTGAGAATGCGGCTTGTAAGTCGAGCGCGCACGACTGCCTTTTGACCGCCCCGAATGAACCCTGCGAGACCTTTCATGCCCCGTGACCGCGACAAAGACAACGACTCCCCGCGCGGCCGGGGTGACCGGCCAGCCGGCGGAAAGGGCCGTTCCGGCGCTGCCCGCGGCCCCGAGAAGAAGTTCGCCAAGCGCGGCTTTGGCAAGAGCGAGGGCGGAAGGCGCGACGCGTCCGGTGGACGTGACGACCGCGCCCGAGGCGAGAAACGGGACTTCAAGGCGCGCGGAGATCGTCCGAAGTTCGATCGCGGCGACCGCCCGAAATTCGACCGCGATCGCGCGCCGCGTGGCGAGCGCCGCGAAGGTCGCGCTGAAGGGCGTTTCTCGGAGCGCAAGTTTGACGATCGGCCGCGCACCTCGCGGTTCGACCGTGAGGGCGGCGAGAAGCGGGACTTCAAGCAGCGCGGCGACCGTCCGAAGTTTGATCGCGGCGACCGTCCAAGATTCGAGCGCGACCGTTCGCCACGCGGCGAGCGTAGCGAGGGACGCTTCTCCGACCGCAAATTCAGTGACAGACCGCGCAGTGACAGGCCGCGCAAGGATTTCGGCGATCGGCCGCCGCGCGGAGAGGCGAAGCCGTGGCAGAAACGCGAGGGTGGCGTCGGCGAAGAGCGCGGTGCGCGGCCGCGGTTCGACAAGCCGCGCTTCGACCGTTCGCGTGATGATCGTGGGGGTGACGAGCGCCCGCGATTTTCGCGTTCGCGCGATGATCGGGTGCAGGGCGACCGGCCGTTCCGGGATCGGCCGAGGTTTGATCGCGCAGAGCGCCCGAAGTTCGACCGTCCGCGCCGTGAGCGTGACGGCGAAGAACGGGCTGAACGCAAGTTCGATCGCCCGCGCCGCGAGCGGCCGGAAGGCCGCATGGACTGGCAGGAGCATCCGCGCAGCGAACGCCGTGCGGATCGCGACCGCGGGGATCGCTTCGCCGACCGGCCGCGCCGCGACAATGAGGACGACAGCAAGGTTTTTGCGAAACGTCCTGCCTTCGGCGGCCGCGGCGCCTACCGCGAACGCAAGCCGGATTTCGATAAGCGTGCACCGCGCGAGGCGCCGAAGCCGAAGAAAGCCGGCGAGCGCATCGCCAAGGTACTCGCCCGCGCCGGGCTCGCCTCGCGTCGCGATGCCGAGGAGATGGTGACGCAGGGCCGCGTCACCGTGAACGGCCGCATCATCAATTCGCCGGCGCTGGATGTCACCCCGAACGACGTCGTTGCGGTCGACGGCAAGGAATTGCCGCCGCGCGAGCGTACGCGGCTGTTCCTCTATCACAAGCCGCGCGGGCTGATGACGACGCATGCCGATCCCGAAGGGCGGCCGACCGTGTTCGACAATCTGCCCGAAGGCCTGCCGCGGCTGATCTCGATCGGCCGGCTCGACTTCAACACCGAGGGCCTGCTGCTGCTCACCAATGACGGCGGGCTGGCGCGTACGCTGGAACTGCCCGACACCGGCTGGCTGCGCCGCTATCGCGTGCGCGCCCATGGCGAGGTCACGCAGGCGCAGCTCGACGAACTCAAAAAGGGCGTGGAGGTCGACGGCGTCAAATACGGACCGATCGAGGCGACGCTGGAACGCGACCAGGGCGCCAATGTCTGGATCACGTTCGCGATCCGCGAAGGCAAGAACCGCGAGGTGCGCAACGTGATGGCGCATCTCGGGCTGGAGGTGAACCGGCTGATCCGCATCTCCTACGGCCCGTTCCAGCTCGGCGAACTGGCCGAGGGGCAGGTCGAGGAGATCAAGACGCGGGTGCTGCGCGAGCAGCTCGGCGAGCGCGTTGCTAAACTGTCGGGCGTGGATTTCACGCGCTCCGACCAGAATGAATCGGGCCGCGATGAAGATGCGCCGCGCGGCAAGAAGCCGTTCAAGCCGGCCGGCAAGAGCGCGCTGATTGCCGATCGCAAGGGCCGCCGCGTGCTGGTGCAGCGGACCGGCAGCGAGGAGGCGCGGGCGCGCAACGAGGAAGAGCACGCCGGCTACGGCCCACCGCGCCGGGTCAAGCGAGGCTATCACGGCAAGCGCGATCTCAAGCCGCGGGACGAATAGCGGATGCGGGTAGTCGGCGGACGATTGAGGGGCCGCAATCTGGCTTCGCCTTCCACGCGCGATATACGCCCGACGGCAGACCGTCTGCGCGAGTCCGTGTTCAATATCCTGACCCACGCCTATGACGATCCGATCGAGGGCGCGCGGGTGCTCGACCTGTTCGCCGGCACCGGCGCGCTCGGCATCGAGGCGATCTCGCGCGGGGCGAAGTTCGCGCTGTTCGTCGACAATGGCGCGGAGGCGCGTGCGCTGTTGCGCAACAATGTCGAGGCGCTCGGCCTCGGCGGCGTCACCAAGGTCTATCGACGCGATGCGACCAATCCCGGTCCTGCGCATCCGGTCGAGCCGTTTTCGCTTGTGTTCCTCGATCCGCCCTATGGCAAGGGTCTCGCCGGGAAGGCGCTGGCCGCGCTGCGTGAAGGCGGCTGGCTGACGCGAGGCGCGCTGCTCATCGTCGAAGAAGCGAAGGCCGCGGGCTTCGCCGCACCGGATGGATTCGAGGAGCTGGAGCGGCGCGCCTATGACGATACGGAGTTCGTGTTCCTGCGCGCGGCCTAGCGCCGTCCGAACAGCTTCTCGATGTCGGCGAGCTTCAGCTCGACATAGGTCGGCCGGCCGTGATTACACTGTCCGGAATTGGGCGTGTCTTCCATCTCGCGCAACAGCGCATTCATTTCCTCTGGCTTGAGCCGGCGGCCGGCGCGGACCGAGCCGTGGCAGGCCATGGTCGCGGCGACATGCATCAGCCGGCGCTCCAGCGGCAATGCCTCGTCCCATTCGGCCATGTGTTCGGCGAGGTCGCGCAGCAGGCCGGCCGCATTGGCCTTGCCGAGCAGCGAGGGCGTCTCACGCACGGCAACAGCGCCCGGACCGAACGATTCGACGGCGAGGCCAAAGGAGGCCAGCTCCTCGGCGCGGTCGAGCAGCTTCTCGACCGTGGCCTCGTCGAGTTCGACGATTTCGGGGATGAGCAGGATCTGCCGCTGCACGCCGTTCCTGGCTAGCGAGGCCTTCAGCTTCTCGTAGACGATGCGCTCATGGGCGGCATGCTGGTCCACCACGACCAGACCGTCGCGCGTCTGTGAGACGATGTAGGTTTCATGGATCTGCGTGCGTGCCGCGCCGAGCGGGCGATCCAGCAGGTCGGCGGCAGGGGCTTCGTCAAATCGGACATCGGCGGTCGGGGTGCCGACGTCGAAGGCGGATTGCTCGCGTTCGGCAAACGCAGGCGCGGCCGAACCTTCGAAACTCGGCAGCGGTGAAACCGGGTAGGAAGGCGAGCGCCGCCAGTCCCAGTTGCCGGGCCTCGAGGCGAAGGATGGACGGAAGGCGGAGATCGCGGCACCGTCGGTATTGGCTGCCGTGCGCCTGCCTTCACGGGCGAGGCCTTCCTTCAGCGCATGCACGATCAATGCGCGAACGAGACCTGCGTTGCGGAAACGCACTTCGGTCTTCGCCGGATGCACATTGGCATCCACCTCCTGCGCATCGAGCGTGACGAACAGCGCAACGAGGGGGTGACGGTCGCGCGGCAGATAGTCGGCGTATGCTGCGCGCACCGCTCCCAGAATGAGCTTGTCGCGAACCGGGCGGCCGTTGACGAAGAGATATTGCCCGAGTGCATTGGCACGGGTCAGCGAAGGCGCGGCGGCAAAACCTTCAACCGTCACGCCGTCGCGTTCGGCGCGGACCTCGATGGCGCAGCCACGGAAGTCCGCACCCAGTATGTCGCCGAGCCGCGTGAGCCGGCCGGGCGCCCCCGGCAGCGCCGCAGCCCAGGTCACCGGCGCTCGTTCCTCGCCTGCGATGGTGAAGGCAATGTCGGGACGCGCCATCGCCAGCCTTCGTACCACCTCGCGGATCGCTTCCGCTTCGGTGCGGTCGGTCTTCAGGAACTTCAGCCGCGCCGGCGTGGCATAGAAGAGATCGCTGACCTCGATGCGGGTGCCCTGTCCGAGGGCGGCCGGCATGATCGCGGATTTCACGCCACCCTCGACGGTGAGCGACCAGGCATGCGGCTCGCCGGCATGGCGCGTGATGATGCCGAGCCTTGCCACGGCGCCGATCGAGGGCAGCGCCTCGCCTCGGAAGCCCAGGGTGCGGATGTGCAGCAGGTCCTCATCGTCGAGCTTGGAGGTGGCGTGTCGCTCCACCGCCAGCGCGAGATCGGCATGTGTCATGCCGCTGCCATCGTCGGTGATGGCGATGCGGCGCCTGCCGCCACCGTCGGTGAAGATGTCGATCCGGCTGGCGCCGGCATCGATGGCGTTCTCGACCAGTTCCTTGACCACGCTCGCGGGGCGTTCGACCACCTCGCCGGCAGCGATGCGGTTGACGACCTGTTCGGGGAGCTGGCGGACGGGCATGGCCGGCAATGTAGTCGGTCGGGCCGCAAAGCGCGAACCCCGGGGTGAAAAAAGCTGGTGAGAGCGCGAACCGCTTCGGTTCCTTCCGTCCGGCCGTGGTTTGCCGCAAGCGGCCTCGGCATGACGTTTAGTCGTCGAACCGACGCGAGCTTCGCCCGGCCTTGATGTCGCTGCGGCGCTTCTTGCCTTCGAGGCGGCGCTGCTTGGAGCCCAGCGTCGGTTTCGTCGCGCGGCGCGGCGTCTGGCGGATCAGCGATTCCTTCAGTAGCTCCAGCAGGCGGTCGATCGCATCAGTGCGGTTGCGTTCCTGGGTGCGGAAGCGATCGGCGCGGATCACGATCACGCCCTCCCTGGTCATCCGCTGGCCGGCCAGCCGGATCAGCCGGGCGCGGGCGTCCTCGGGCAGTGCGATCTTGCCGATGTCGAAGCGCAACTGCGCGGCAGTCGCGAGCTTGTTGACATTCTGTCCACCCGGGCCGGAGGCGCGAATGAACGCGATGTCGATGTCGTCTTCGTCGATCGCGAGGTTGTGGGAGACCCGCAGCATGGCGTCACCGGCATTTCAATGGGACGCAGATGTAGCACATCCGTCGCCAAACACGCGAAATGCGCGCTCGCTGCGGCTGGATTTGTGGAAAAGCTCAGTTCGCCCTGGGTGTGGATGCCGCCGGCTGCGCCGCTGCCTGCGGGGTGCGTCCGACGATTACCGTGAGCAGGCCCTGGCCCCACAGCCGCTTCGAGGCGCGTTTCGCGTCTTCCAGCGTGACCGCATCGACCAGCCCGTTGCGCTTTTCGATGTAGTCGATCGGCAGCTTGTCGAGCTGATATTGCAGCAGCGCCTGCGCCAGCTTGGAGGACGTGTCGAGCGCCAGCATCTGCGAGCCCTTCAGGTAGGACTTCGCATCGTCCAGCTCCTTCTGGGTCGGCCCTTCCTCGGCCATGCGGCGGATCTCCCGCTCGATGGCGTCGACGGTTTCGCCGGCGCGGTCGGCGCGGGTGCCGGTGTTGCCGATGAACAGCGCGGAATGCTCCATCCATGTCAGCGATTCATAGACGGAGTAGGCGAGGCCGCGCTTCTCGCGCACCTCCCGATAAAGCCGGGACGACAGTCCGCTTCCGCCTAGAATGTGATTGACGACATAGGCCGCCATGAAGTCCGGATCGTGACGCAGGATGCCGGGCCCGCCGAAGGTCACGACCGTCTGCGGCACGTCGAGAGGGATGAAGGCGCGCTGCGGCGGCTTCGCGGCGACGACATCGGCAACCGGGGTGAGATTGGCCTTGGCCTTGAGACCGCCGAACGTCTTGTCCAGCAGCTTGCCGAGCGTATCGGGATCGACATCGCCGACGACCGCGATGCGCAGCGTGTCGCGCGCGATCACACGGGCGACATAGTCGCGCATATCCGTGACGTCGATGGTCGGTACGCTCTCGAGCGTGCCCTTGGAGGAGCGACCGTATGGATGGCTGCCGAAGGCAACCTCCAGGAATTTGCGGCCGGCCAGCGACGTCGGACTGGTGGATTCGCGGCGCAGGCTGGACAGCACCTGATTGCGGATGCGCTCGACATCGGCGGCTTCGAAGCGCGGCGCCGACAATGCGGAGCGCAGGAGATCGAAGGCCTCGTCCTTGTTCTCCTTCAGCATGCGCAAGCTGCCGCGGAAGCTATCGCGCGAGGAAGAGAAACTGAGCTCGATGGCGCGGCGGTCGAGCCGCTCGTGGAACGTCTTGGAATCGAGATCGCCGGAGCCTTCATCGAGCAGGCTCGCAACCATGTTGCCGGTGCCGGGCTTGGCGGCCGGATCCTGCGAGGCGCCTCCGCCGAAGGCATATTCCATCGCAATCAGCGGCACCGTGGCATCCTGCACGAACCAGGCCTCGATACCGCCAGGCGACACAAGCCGCTGGATCCTGGCGGCTGCCCGCGAGGGAGAGGGTACGAGCGAGGTCAGCGCCAGCGCGGCGGCACTGCCGATCAGCGCGGCGCGGCGGGTAATCAGGACGCTCACGAACGTTTCTCCTCGCGCCTGGGGGCGCGGTCCTTGATGAGATAGCCTGTCACGGAGCGTTTCTTGTCCAGCCATTTTTGCGCGGCGTCGCGCACCTGCTCGGCGGTGACGGCGCGAATGCGATCCGGCCAGCTCCTGATGTCCTCGATGCTCAGCCCCGAGGCGAGGGCGGCGCCATACCAGCGGGCCATCGTCGTCTGGTTGTCCTGGGCATAGACGGACTCTGCGATGAGCTGTGTCTTCACCCGCTCCAGGTCTTCGGCGCGGGGCGGGTTCTTCTGGAGATCGGCGATGACGGCGTCGATGGCCTGCTCGATCTGGGAGAATTCCGCGTCCGGCTTCGGCGACACGGAGATCTGGAACTGGGTGGGGTCGAGGGAAGTACCCTGATAGCCGGCACCCGTGCTGATCGCGAGCGGCTTGTCGATGACGAGCGCACGGTAGAGATAGGAGTTGGCGCCGCTTCCCATCAACTGCGCGAGCACGTCAAGCGCTGCGCTCTCGCCGGCCGCCGCGGTGGTCGACGACGGCACGAGGTAATAGCGGCGGAGGCTGGTTTGCTCGACGCGCGGGTCGGACAGCGTAACCGCGCGCGGAGCTGCCGGCGTCGGCTCCTGCGGGCGGACGCGGCGCGCGGGGATCGAGGGCTGCGCCGGAATCGGTCCGTAGAACTTCTCCACCAGCGGACGGACGTCGTTGGCCTCGACATCGCCTGCGATGATCAAGATGGCATTGTTCGGCGCGTAGAAGCGCTTGTAGAAAGCGAGCGCATCCTCGCGGTCGAGCTTCTCGATCTCCTGGCGCCAGCCGATCACCGGACGGCCATAGGGATGGTTGAGGTAGAGCGCGGCCAGGATCTGCTCGCTCAGCCGCGCATCGGGATTGTTGGCAACCCGCATGTTGAACTCTTCCAGGACCACGTCGCGTTCGGGAAGCACGTTCTCGTCCTTGAGAATGAGACCGGTCATGCGGTCGGCCTCGAACTCGATCATGCGGGCGAGCTGGTCGCGCGGCACGCGCTGGTAATAGCCGGTATAGTCGGTCGAGGTGAAGGCGTTCTCGTTGCCGCCGACCTGGAGCACGGTCCTGGAAAATTCACCGGCCGGATGCTTCGCCGTTCCCTTGAACATCAGATGTTCGAGAAAATGCGCCAGTCCCGATTTGCCCGGCGTCTCGTCGGCGGAGCCTACCCTGTACCAGATCATTTGGGTGACCACGGGCGTGCGGTGATCGGGGATCACTACGACCTGCAGGCCGTTCTGCAGCGTGAAGCTCGCGGGCGGCTGCGGCTTGCCGTTGGTCTGGGCGACGGCGCTGCCGACAAGGGCGGTCAGCAGGGCGGCAAGAAGGGAAACAGCGAAACGTTTTGAGGGCATCATGACCTGTCAGGACGGCCTGGAAAGAAATGCTCGAAAGTTCTCGCAGGCTATGACCCGCGTGCGACCATCCTCGCCAAGGCGCGAGATCGGTCCAATCAATCCTTGCAGTTGCCCAAGAACGCACTGCATTCCTTGTTGAGCGATTCCTTTGGACCGGTACCATAGGCATAGTTCGGCGACGGCGTTTGATAGCCGACGGGCGGCTGGGTCAGTGAATCCCGGGTAGGTTCGCCCTTGAACTCCGCCGATTCCGACTGGTTGCCCTTGAACAAGCCAAGAATGCTGCCGTTGTAGCCAAGCTGCGAGGGTGACAGCAGCACGTTGTTGTAGCCCGCCTGATCGACGGGTTTGCCGTCGGTGGATTTGCTGGCACGTTTCACGTTGAGTTCACTCGGCATCAGCATGCGGCTCGACTCGCCCGGATCCTTCCTGGCCTTCTTGCGCGCTTCGACCAGCGCCTTGTGGCGCTGCTCGTCGGGATCCTTCGGCCAGTTCGGCACCTTCGCTTCGACGTTCCCGCCGCCGGGCGGGGGCAGGTCCAGCTTCGGCGGCACGACCAGCGGCGAACGCTCGCGGTACTGGATACCGCGGTTTTCCATGTTGGTACCGCCGAGGCCGGTCATGATGTTTTCGATGATCTTTTCCTCGAAGGTCTTGTCGTTGTCTTCTTCTTCGTCATCTGCCGCCCGCACCGGGCCTGCGGTCACGACGAGGCCAATCGCCAGCACAACCATGAGCCAGCCTCCTCGCGAGAGCTGTGCCCGTGCCATCCATCCGTTCGCTTCGGTCTTGCGCATAGCGCTGTTCCTGCTCACAAATTTCGATGCTGCCCACCCCTCCAGGACAACGTATTTGGAGGGCTCGTATCGGCCGGGATCAGGGCGCTTTTGCGGCGCGAGTCCCTAACAATGAGTCATATAACAGGGCTGTGACCCCGGCAACGATCGCCACGTCGGCCACGTTGAACACATACCAGTTGAAGGTTTTTCCGGCGATTTCGACGTGAAACAAGGCGAAATCGACCACCGCGCCATGGACGAACCGGTCGATCGCATTGCCAATGGCCCCGCCGATGATGAGGCCGAGCCCGACGGTGGCGAGCATGGTTCGCGACCAGGCCATCCAGATGGCAAGCGCGATCACGGCAATCGCCTTGACCGCTGTCAGGATGGCCTGTGCGATCCAGCTCTCGTTCTGGAACCAGCCGAAGCTGATGCCGACGTTCCAGGCCAGCACAAGATCGAAAAAGGGCGTCACCTGCACCGCGCCGCGTCGGCCGAGATCGAAGACATAGAGCAGCCAGAGCTTGCTTGCCTGATCGAGCACGAGCGCCAGCACCGCCGCCGCGATGCCGGCGCGCAGGAGACCGCGGGATGGCTGTTCCGTCGCCGCCACCTATCGGGCTTTCCCGCGAGACTTCCCGGCGGCCTTCTTTCCGCTGCCGGAGGTCCTGGCACGGGTCGATTTCTTCGCCTTGTTCTTCGCCTTGGCGGTCTTCCCGGCTTTGGACTTGGCCGTCTTCTTCGTCTTCAGACCCTTCCTGGCCTTCGTCTTGCTGGCCTTGTTCCTGGCAGCGGTGGCCTTCTTCGCTTTGGCAGCTTTCTTCGCTTTGCTCTTGGCGGGTTTCTTGTCTGCCGCTTTCTGCCTGGCTTTGGCCTTTGACGCGGTCGGTTTCTTCACCTTCGCTTTTTTCCTGGCCTTGGCCTTCGTTACCGGGGCCTTGGCGATCTCCGTGGGCTTTCTGGCCCTATCGGATTCAACTGCCGCGCTGTCTTCACCCGGCTTGGCCACAAGTGAGGCTGACCTGGCGCCTGCATCCTCGGAAGCCTCACGCGAGGCGCGTTCCGGCTGTGAGGCTGGAGTCTTGCTCTCCTCGACCGGCTTGATAGCTGCGGCGGCGGGGGCCATCGCTTCGACGCTCACGCCAAGCGCCTTCCATTCGCGCAGCGCCATTGCATCGCGCGGCGAAACGTCGGGATACTCCTTGTCTTCGCCGACGCTCGGCAGGATCTTCCACGACCGCGCGCATTTGGTGCCGACCGCCTGCTCGACCACCACGGCGACGCCCTTGACGTCGGGCAACGTGAAGGCGTCGGCGGGCGCCGAGTCATTGGTCGCCATCGCATTCGAAGTGATGCAGACCTCGGCGAGGTCGACATCGAACAGCGTGGCGAAGACCGCCTTGTCGGAGACATAGACCAGAGGAGATGCCTCCAGCGAGGAGCCGATCCTCTTGGCGGCGCGTTCGAGCTCAAGCGCGCCGGTGACGACCCGGCGAACGTCGCGGATGGTTTCCCACTTTTTCGCCAGCGCATCGTCGCGGAATGAATCGAAGTTGGTCGGAAACAGCGTCAGGTGAACGGAAGGCTCCGCATCGCTGCGGTACATCCGCCAGGCTTCCTCGCAGGTGAAGCTCAAGACCGGAGCGAGCCACTTCACCACGGAGTCGCAGATGATGTCGATGGTGGTCAGCGCCGCCTTGCGGGCAACGGAGGACGGCGGGTCGCAATACAGCGTGTCCTTGCGA
>JAHCKB010000126.1 GCA_026125985.1 Bradyrhizobium sp. | reverse complement strand
GATGTTCTTTCGCGGTCATTGGTGCCCGTACTGCCGGCTCAACGTGCGCGCGGTGATCCAGTCGATGGACCGCATCAAGGCGATGGGCGCGCAGGTGGTCGCGATCATGCCGGAGATGCAGGAGTATGCCGAGCGGTTCAAGGCCGAGTCCGGTGCGCCGTTTCCGGTGCTGACCGATCTCGACAACGGTTATGCCCTCTCGCTCAATCTCGCGATCTGGCTCGGCACCGAGATCCAGGGTCTGCTTTCTCACCAGAACCTCTCCGGCTTCCATGGCAATGACGGCTGGGTGCTGCCGATCCCGGCGACGTTCGTGGTCGGGCGCGACGGCGTCGTAAAGGCGCGCTTCGTCGACCCGGATTTCCGCAAGCGAATGGAGATCGACGATCTCCTGGCGGCGTTGCGCAGCGCGAGCGAGGAACGCTAGGGATTCCTGTTAAGAAGTTGCTGCCAGTCGGCGCCGCGCAGAATCCTCATCACGGCAGAGGCCACCGCAGTCCGCTCGCGGCCCGCGATGCCGTAGAGATGCACGGTCCGCCGCGCATCCAGCCCGTCGACCGCCCGGCGCTTCAGTGAGTCAGGCATTGTCGCGGTGTGCGGAATCACGGCGACGCCGATATCGGCTTCCAGAAGTTCGATCAGATCGCGCTCGGAAGAGATTTCATGGCTGCCGTCGACATCGAGCCCGTGCTCGCGCAGCGAACGGGCGATCCGCTCGGCGTGCTCGCAATAGCGACGGGAAAGAAATTGCTGGCCTGTGAGATCCTCGAAGCCGATGTGAGACCGGCCGGCCAGCGGGTGGCGTTCGCTGAGGGCGAGCTCAAAGCCTTCGGTGAACAGCGGCCAGACGTCGAGCCGGTCCCAGTCGCTGCCAAGCTCGGCGGCAATGCCGAGTTCGGCTTCGCCGTTCTTGAGATATCCGCCGACCTGGCGGGCGTCGCCGCGCAGAAAGCGGAACTCGAGCCGGTTGAACTGCCGCTTGATCTGGTCGAGATAGGGAATGAGCAGCGACAGATCGATCGAATGTGTCAGCGCGATGCGAAGCGTGCCGGCTTCGCCGCTCTTCAACGAAGCTGCCAGCGATTGCGCGCCGCTTGCCGCCTCGTAGCATTGTTGCAGCAGCGGAAGCATGCGCTCGCCGAGTTCGGTCAGTTGCACCGGCCGTTCGCGGCGGAACAGGTCGCCGCCGAGTTCACCTTCGAGCTGCTTGATCGCGCGCGTCAGCGACGGTTGCGCGACGTTACAATCGTCGGCCGCGCGCGTGAAATTCAGCGACCGCGCGACCGCGAGGAAATATCGCACCTGGTGCATTTCCATGATGAATGCTGCTGCCCCGAATTTCCCCGGCCGCCAGCCTAACCGACAACGTACTGAAATGGCACGGCAATAGTGATAGCACCAACCTATCATTTTGGAAGCCAACAGGCATTTCCATAATGGCAGCCCGACCGGCAGATTGGCCCGAAATCACGGCAAGAGGGCCAGTCATGAACATCCAGGCAAAGGCGCAAGGCACGATGGCGCGGCCGCTCGCCGGCAAGGTGTCGCTCGTGACCGGATCGACCAGCGGCATCGGGCTCGGCATCGCGCGCGCATTGGCGGAAGCAGGCTCCACGGTCGTATTGAACGGTCTCGGGGTCGCTGCCGAAATCGCAAGAACGCGCGACCAGCTCGCCGCCGAATTCGGCGTCGAGGTCGGCTATTCGCCGGCCGACATGATCCAACCCGGTTCGATCGTCGAGATGATCGAATCGACGCTCGCCTCGCACGGGCGTCTCGACGTGCTCGTCAATAATGCCGGCATTCAGCACGTTGCGCCGCTCGAGCAGTTTCCGGTCGAGAAATGGGACGCGATTCTCGCGATCAATCTCTCCTCGGCGTTCCACACCACGCGCGCCGTGTTGCCGGCCATGCGCAGGAACGGCTTCGGCCGTATCGTCAACATCGCCTCCGCCCACGGGCTCGTCGCCTCGCCCTTCAAGGCGGCCTATGTCGCCGCCAAGCACGGCATCGTCGGCCTCACCAGGGTCACCGCGCTCGAGACGGCCGAAGCCGGGATCACCTGCAATGCCATTTGTCCGGGCTATGTCTACACGCCGCTGGTCGAAGCGCAGATCGATGGCCAGGCCAAGGCCCACGGCATTTCGCGCGATCAGGTCATCCGCGACGTGCTGCTGGCGCAGCAGCCCAACAAGCGCTTTGCGTCCGTCGAGGAACTGGGCGCGCTCACCGTTTTCCTGGCGAGCGATGCTGCCGCATCGATCACCGGCGTCGCGCTGCCGGTCGATGGCGGCTGGACGGCTCACTAGTGCGTGAGCGGGTAACGGGCCGGAAACGGCAAACGAATTCAGGGAACGAAAGCTGCAGGAGCGGAAGATGAGCACGGTCCAGGACAGGATTGCGTCGAACGTGAGATCGCTGGGAAAATCCGATCCCGGACAGGTCGTGCTGGTGTTGCAGGGCGGCGGTGCGCTCGGCTCCTATCAGGCCGGTGTCTACCAGGCGCTGCACGAGGCCGGGATCGAGCCGGACTGGATCATCGGCACCTCGATCGGCGCGATCAATGCGGCCCTGATCGCCGGCAACTCGCCGCAGGACCGGCTGTCCCGTCTGCGCGAGTTCTGGAAGAAGATGGAGCAGAATCCGGTCTGGAGTTTTCGCGACATATTTCCCGGGTTCAACGAGAAGCTCTCCTACTGGGCCACGGTGACCAACGGCATTCCCGGTTTCTTCCGGCCGAATCCGCTGGCTCATGCCGGCGATTCATATCCGCTCGGCGCCGACAACGCCGGCTACTATTCGACCTCGCCGCTGGAGCGGACGCTGGCCGATCTCGTCGATCTCCGAATGCTGAACGACGGCAAGCCGCGTCTGACCGTGGGCGCCGCACACGTCCGCACCAGCCAGATGCGCTATTTCGACAGCCGTGACGGCGAACTCGGCATTCGCCACATCATGGCTTCGGGTGCGCTGCCGCCGGCTTTCCCGCCGATCCGTATCGATGGCGAGCTTTATTGGGACGGCGGTATTCTTTCCAATACGCCGACGGAAGCCGTGTTCGACGACAACCCGCGCAGGAATTCGCTGATCTTCGCCGTGCATCTCTGGAACCCCTCCGGCGAGGAGCCGATGACGATGAGGGACGTGCTGAACCGCCACAAGGACGTGCAGTATTCCAGCCGGATCGCCAGCCAGATCACGCGCCAGCAGCAGGCGCATCGACTGCGCCACGTGATCAACCAGCTCGTCGCGCGCCTGCCCGAGGAGGAGCGCAAGCTCGAGGTCGTGCGCGAGCTTGCCGGCTACGGTTGTTCGACACGAATGCACGTGGTGCGCCTGCTCGCGCCGCAGCTCGAATGCGAAACTCACACCAAGGACATCGACTTCTCGCCGGCGGGCATCATGCAGCGCTGGGACGCCGGCTATGCCCATACGAAGTCGGTGCTCGAGCGCAAGCCCTGGGTCGGCGAGTTCGATCCGCTTTCGGGCGTCGTTCTGCACGAGCACCTGGAGGGCGGGCTGCAGGCGGCGGAGTAGCCGTGGGCTATGCCGCGCGAGGCATCGCAATCCTGCGGTAGAGCGTGCTGTAGCAGGCTGCAGAAAGTTCCCAGCTATACGACTTTGCCATTGCGCTTCGGCGCATGGTGTCGAGCCGGTCCTTGGCATTGAATGTCGAGAACGCACGCCGCACGGTGCCGAGGAAGGATTCCATCGAAGGCCTGTCGAACAGAAAGCCCGTCTCGCCGTCCTTGATGGTCTCGGCGAGTCCTCCGGTCTGATGGCCGATCGGCAGCGAGCCGAAACGTTGCGCATACATCTGGCTGAGGCCGCAGGGTTCGAAGCGCGAGGGCATCAGCGTGAAATCGCTGCCGGCGAAGATGCGGCGCGCCTGCGCATCGTTGAATCCGATCGTGACGCCGATTGCATCCGGCCGCCGCCGGTGCGCTTCGACCAGCGCATTCTCCAGCTCGGCTTCGCCGCTTCCGGTCACGACGATCTGGCCGCCTGCACCGATGATCTCGTCGGCGGCCGACAGAACCAGGTCGATGCCCTTCTGGTGAACCAGGCGGGCAACCAGCCCGAACAACGGTCCGCGCGACACCGCCAGGCCGAACTGCTTGCGGACATAGTCTGAATTGGCCTGCTTGCCTTCCCAGTCGCCGGCGCCGAATTGCTGAGCCAGTTGCGGGCAGACGCGAGGATCCCAGGTCTCGTCGATGCCGTTCAGGATCCCCGTCAGTTTCTCTTCATACGACAGCTTGCTGAGCAGACCTTCGAGACCGCAGCCGAACTCGGGCGTGGTGATTTCCCGCGCATAGGTCGAGCTGACGGTCGTGAGATGCGTGGCGAAGATCAAGCCGCCCTTGAGGAAGGACAGCTTGTCGTAGAATTCGAGCCCGTCGATATGAAAGGAATCTTCCGGAGCGCCGATCCGCCGCAGCGATTCTCGCGGGAAGAGGCCCTGATAGGCCAGATTGTGGATGGTCAGAATGGATGGCGTCCGGGCGCCTTTCCAGGCGAGGTAGGCGGGCACAAGCGCGGCCTGCCAGTCATTGGCATGGACGAGGTCCGCTGCCCAATTCCTGTCCACTCTGCCCATGGCGAGTTCGGCGGCGGCCGAGGCAAACCGCGCGAACCTGATATCGTTGTCCGGCCAATCCTTGCCGCCTTCGTCGCCGTAAGGGTTGCCCGGACGGTCGTAGAGTTGCTGACACAGCAGCACATAGACCGGCAGGCCGTCCCGGGTCGCCGCGCGCCCGACCGAGCAGGCCGGCATTTCCGCGAGCGCGGCGCATTGTCCAAGGATTTCAACGTGGGTGAGTTGCTCGAGCACGTCGCGATAGCCCGGCAGCATGATCCGGACGTCGCCCCAACTACGCAATGCCCGGGGTAGCGCGGCCGAGACGGCGGCAAGCCCGCCAACCCGGACGAAATCGTCCATTTCAGTGGTGACGAAAAGAACCCTCAAAGAACCCTCAGAGCCCGTCGGACTGATCCTCCGCCATAATCCATGCAAGATCGGGTCCAGTTTTGATGCTGCTCAAATGCGTGCGGCGAAGGAGGCTCCCTGCCGAAAGGCTTTCCCGGTCCACCGCCACACTTTAGGTTGCCCCCCGACAAGAAGAATGGCGATGCGGAGTCGGGAGCCGAGATGACGGTAGCAGGGAAGGGTGAGGATCGTTTGACAGGGAGCTTCGCCGGCCTGCGCGTGCTCGATTTTTCGACCACCATTGCCGGGCCCCAATGCACACGCATGCTGGCCGACACCGGCGCCGTGGTCATCAAGGTCGAGACATCGGAGGGCGAGACGATGCGCACCCGCCCGCCGGTGCGCAACCAGTGCAGCACGGTCTTCGGCCAGCTCAATATCGGCAAGAACAGCGTGGTGCTGGATCTGAAGTCGCCGGCTGGCGTCGAGGCCGCCCGCCGCCTGATCGCCAGTGCTGATGTGCTGGTCGAGAACTTTCGTCCCGGGGTGATGAAGCGGCTGAAGCTCGACTATGACTCGGTGCGCGCGCTCAATCCGAAACTGATCTATTGCTCGATCTCCGGCTATGGCCAGACCGGGCCGTCGGCAGACCTGCCGGCCTATGCGCCGGTCATCCATGCCGCATCCGGCTATGAGATGGCCCATCTTGCATACCAGCCGGGCCGCTCGCGGCCGGACTATTGCGGCATCTTTCATGCCGACGTGCTGACCGGCGTTTACGCCTTCGGGGCCATCGGCGCCGCACTGTACCAGCGCCACACGACCGGGAAGGGGCAGCACATCGACGTGTCGATGCTGGAGGCCATGCTCGGCCTGACACTGAACGAGTTGCAGTGGTCGCAGTTCGACGTCAAGCCGACGCAGCGTCCGATGTTCGGGCCGATCGAGACCACCGACGGCTATGTGATGGTGGCCATTGCCAGCGAAAAGACCTTCCAGGGTCTGATGCAGGTGATCGGTCGTCCCGAATGGATCCGCGACCCCCGCTTTGCCAGATATGCCGATCGCCGGGAAAACTGGGCGGCGCTGATGGACGGCGTGGAGGAGTGGTCGCGTTCGGTGACGACCGAACGCTGCCTGGCCGCATTGAACGCGGAAGGCGTTCCTTCCTCACCCTATCGTTCGGTGAAGGAGGCGCTCGCCGACCCCCAGATCGCCCATCGCGGAGCGCTCGTCGATGTCGAGGACGGCGGTGGGACTTTCAAGGTGCTGAACCTGCCTTTCCGCATGTCCGGGGCGAGGGTGTCGGCCGCGAAGCGGATGGCGACGCTCGGCGAACACACCCGCGCCTATCTGAAGGAGATCGGGCTTTCCGACGACGAAATCGCAACATTTGCGGAAAAGCCGGCCGCTGCCGGGCGGCGTTGAGGCGGCTGCGGCTTTTCATCCCGCCTGTGAAGTTGCGGGCTTGCAGCGGCGCGCGATTCCCGTCAATCTGACAAGACGTCGTTTACGATCCGGAATACCGGACAGACGCCAATTGGAGGGAGGAAACCATGATCGCGGCAGCCCGCTCGAGCGCCTTCGCGCCGATTTTTCTTGTGGCGGCATTTGTACTGTCGGGCAGTCCCGCCAGCGCACAGAAGGCAGGCGGATCGATCACCGTCGGTCTTGAACTCGACATCCCCGGCTTCGACCCGCTCAAGGTCGGCGTCTACGACACCGCCGCGCTGACCGCTTCATCCGCCATCTTCGACACGCTCACCCGCCTTGACGCCAACGGCAAGGCGCAGCCGAAACTCGCGCTGTCCTGGGAGTCTTCGCCGGATTTCAAGACCTGGACCTTCAAGCTTCGCCCCGGCGTGAAATTCCACGACGGCACGCCGTTTAACGCGGCAGCCTACAAGGCCAATTTCGACCGGCAGAAGGACCCGGCCAACAAGTGTCGTTGCGCCTTCTACATCTCCGCCGTCGCCAGCGTCGAGGCGCCTGACGATCTGACGGTGGTCTACAATCTCAAGGATCCTTCGGTGAACTACCCCACCCTGGTCTCCTATGCAAACCAGAACGCCGCGGTGCATTCGCCCACGGCATGGAAGGCCAAGGGCGACGACTACAATCGCAATCCCGTCGGCACCGGGCCGTATGTGCTGAAGTCCTGGACCGCCGGCGACCGCATGGTCCTGGAGAAGAACCCGGACTATTGGGACAAGGACAAGGTCTATCTCGACCGCATCGTATTGAAGCCGCTGCCGGATGCGCAGTCGCGATTTGCCAGCCTGCAGTCAGGCGAGGTTGATCTGATCTGGGATGACGAGTACGACGCCGACAATATCCAGAGGGCGCAAAAGGACTCCAGGCTGACCGTGCATACCTACACGGGGTCCGGCGCCACCGTGTACGCCATGAATACCAAGAAGCCGCCCTTCGACGACGTTCGGGTGCGTCAGGCGCTGGTGATGGCGCTCGACCGCAAGAAATGGTCGCAAGCCGTGACCAACGGCCTGTCCCGTCCGGCAAGCAACCCCTATGGCGACGGTTCCTGGGTCAAGTGCAAGGACGACGGCGCGCTGCCGTTCGACGTCGAGAAGGCGAAGGCGCTGATCAAGGACTACGGCAAGCCGGTCGCGTTCAAGACGCTCGTTACGGCGACGCCGCGCGGACGCGCCAACGGCCAGGTGCTGCAGCAGTTCTGGAAGAATGTCGGCGCCAGCATGGAGATCGAGCAGGTCGACCAGGCCACCATTCCGGCGCGTGCCTTTACACGGCAATTCGAGATGACGCCCTGGCGCATCGTCGATCTCGCCGACCCGGATCCGCAGATGTACGCCAACTTCAAGACCGGAAGCCCGGTGGCGCTAGCCAACTACTCGAATCCGGA
Source organism: Bradyrhizobium sp. (assembly GCA_026125985.1). Lineage (GTDB taxonomy): Bacteria > Pseudomonadota > Alphaproteobacteria > Rhizobiales > Xanthobacteraceae > Bradyrhizobium. Next base: position 4,550 of record JAHCKB010000126.1, on the reverse strand, counting down.
ACTTGATGGCCTGCTCGACAAGGCACGCACCACGGCAGAAACCGACAAGCGCATCGATCTTTATTGCCAGATCACGCGTCTGATCAACAAAGAGGCAATCTGGTTCTGGACCTTCCAGAACACCTACTACGCGATCTCGACGACGAAGATCAAAGGACTTCCCAAGATGTACAGCGGGGTGATCGACGTTTCGCGCGTCTGGAAGGAATAGCCTCCCATGGCGTTCTTCGTTGCGCGCCGGCTCCTCTATCTGGTGCCGGTGCTGCTTGCGGTCTCGCTGCTGACATTTTCCATCGCCTCGCTGCTGCCGGGCGACCTTGCCATGACGATCCTCGCCGACCAGGCTACTCCGGAAAACCTGGCCGCGCTGCGGCACGACATGGGGTTGGATCAGCCGATCTGGCAGCGCTATTTCACCTGGCTCGGCCATGTGTTGCAGGGCGATTTCGGCCGGTCTTTCCGCACGGGGCAGACCGTGCTTCAGGCGGTGGCCGAGCGGCTGCCGGTATCGATCGAGCTGATGCTCCTGGCCCAACTGGGGGCATTGGCGATTGGTGTGCCGCTGGCGATCGTCTGCGCAGCGCGCAGTGGTGGCCCGTTCGACCGTTTCATGACCGGCACTGCGTTCGGCATGCTGTCGGTGCCGACCTTTCTGTCGGCGATCCTGCTGATCTACCTGTTTGCGGTCGAACTGCAGTGGTTGCCGGCGACCGGATACATCCCCTTCGCGGAAGATCCGCTGGCCAATCTGCGTTTCATGGTGTTGCCGTCGCTGACGCTGGCGCTGGCGGAATGGCCGGGGATCATGCGCATCCTGCGGTCGGACATGATCGCTACACTGCAGGAAGACTATATATCGCTGGCCAAGGCCAAAGGCCTGAAGCCGGCGCGCATCCTGTTTGTGCATGCGCTCAAGCCATCGTCGCTGACGCTGGTGACGATCACGGGCATTAATATCGGCCGCCTGATCGGCGGCGCGCTCATCGTCGAGACCATCTTTGCACTCCCCGGTATTGGCCGGTTGCTGGTCGGCGCAATTCTCACCCGCGATCTCGTCATCCTGCAGGGAGTGGTGCTGCTGGTCGCCGCGGGCTTCGTCATCATGAATTTCATCGTCGATCTGCTTTATGCCGTGCTCGATCCCAGGATCCGCCATGGCCACGCTTGAACTCGATCTCCCCGAGGAGGCCGCATCGGCGCCGGTGCGCAAGGGCAGGCGGCTTGGCATGCTGTTCTGGGCCGCGATCGGCTGGATGGTCTTCGTTTTCGCGCTGGCGATTTTTGCATCCGTCCTGCCGATCGCGGACCCGACCGCAATGGACATGCTGGAGCGTCGCGCGCCATTTTCGGCGGCACACTGGCTCGGCACCGACGGGCTCGGCCGCGACGAGCTATCGCGGTTGATCTACGGTGCTCGCATTTCCCTGCTCGTCGGGCTATGCGCGCCGATGATCGGCCTCACCGTGGGCGGTGCGTTGGGCATGCTCTCGGGCTATTTCGGCGGACGGTTCGGCTCCATCGTTTCCGGCGGCATGGATGTCTTGCTGGCTTTTCCGCCGCTCATTCTCGTGCTGGCCGTGATCGCCTATGTCGGGCAATCGATCCTCAACCTCACCCTCATCCTCGGCGTGCTCGGAATTCCTGCCTTCATGCGCGTGGCGCGCGCGGCCACGCTGACGCTATCACGGCGCGAATTCGTTATCGCTGCCCAAGCGCTCGGTGCTTCGCATACGCGCATCCTGCTCCGTGAACTCCTGCCGAACGTGATCCTGCCCCTGTTTGCCTTCTTCCTGCTCGGCGTCGCCGTCATCATCGTGGTGGAGGGTTCGTTGTCGTTCCTCGGCCTCGGCGTGCCGCCGCCGATCTCGAGTTGGGGCAGCATGATCGGGGAGGGCCGAGAGAGCCTCGACGTTGCGCCGCGGCTCGCCTTCATGCCGGCGATCGCAATGTTTCTCACCGTACTTTCCTTCAATCTCGTCGGCGACACCTTGCGCGCGCTGACCGATCCGCGGCAGGGCGCTCTGTGACAGGTAACGTGCTGCTCTCGGTCGAGGATGTTGTGGTCGACCTGCCGACCCCGCGCGGGAATCTGCGCGCGGTGGATCGGGTTAATCTCGAGGTGCAGGCCGGACAGACGCTCGGCGTCGTCGGCGAGTCCGGTTGCGGCAAGACCATGCTGTCGCGGGCCATTCTCCAGCTATTGCCCAAGAAGGCGAAGCTCGGCGGCCGCGTGATGTTCGACGGGCAGGATCTGGTGAGCCTCGATCGGGAATCCCTGCGCAAGCTGCGCGGCCGCTCGCTAGCGGTGGTGTTTCAGGATCCAATGACCTCGCTCAACCCGGTGCTGACCATCGGTACGCAGTTGATCGAGACCCTGCAGGAGCATCTCGAGCTCGATCTCGCCGCCGCGAGAAAGCGCAGCGTGGAACTGCTTGCCGCGGTCGGCATCCCGGCGCCGGAACAGCGGCTGACGCAATATCCTCATCAGCTTTCCGGCGGCATGCGGCAGCGCGTGGCGATTGCGATTGCGCTCTCCTGCGAGCCGAAGCTTTTGATCGCGGATGAGCCGACGACCGCGCTCGACGTCACGATTCAGGCGCAGATTCTCGATTTGCTCGCGCGTGAGCAACAGCGTCGCCATATGGCGATGATCCTGATTACCCACGATCTCGGCGTCGTCGCAGGGCGCACCGATGAAGTTGCCGTGATGTATGCGGGGCGCGTGGTCGAGCGTGCGCCGACGCCGGCGCTGTTCAAGAAGATGCGCATGCCTTACACCGAAGCGCTGCTGGCCGCGATTCCCAAACTCGATACGGCGCCTCACACGGTCTTGCCGGCGATCTCCGGCCGTCCGCCCGATCCCACCCGTCCGATCAAGGGCTGCTCCTTCTCGCCGCGCTGCCGCTATGCGGTTGCACGCTGCCATGGAGAGAAGCCTGAGCTCACCGAGGCGGAGACGCCGGCGCATCAATATGCCTGCTTCCACCCGATCGAAACGCCAGCCGCCGTTCCCGCATGATGCTGCAATCCTCGCCATCAGATCCGCTGCTCAAGGTCGAAAACCTGGTCGTCGAGTATGTCGTGGGCGGCAAGACGGTCCACGCGGTATCCGATGTGAGCCTCGACATTGCTCGTGGTGAGACGCTCGGTCTGGTCGGCGAGTCCGGATGCGGCAAGTCCACCCTCGGGCGTGCGGTGCTGCAGCTCCGCCAGGCGCAATCGGGCAAGGTCATGTTCGACGGCAACGAACTGACCTCGATGCGCGGTGAGGCGTTGCGCAAGATGCGCCAGCGCGTGCAATTGATCTTTCAGGATCCGATCGCCTCGCTCAATCCGCGGCGACGGATCGGCGACATCGTTGCCGAGCCCCTGGTGATCGCCGGCGTCAAGGATCCCGAGAGACGCAGGAAGATGGTGTCCGATGTGCTCGCCGCCGTCGGCCTCGATCCCGCGCTGGTGATGGGGCGCCTGCCGCATGAATTCTCCGGCGGGCAATGCCAGCGCATCTCCATCGCCCGCGCCCTGGTGCTCAATCCGGATTTCATCATCTGCGACGAACCGGTGTCCGCCCTCGATGTCTCCATCCGCGCGCAAATCCTCAACCTGCTGGAGGAGATGAAATCGCGCTACGGACTGACGCTGCTGTTCATCGCCCACGATCTTGCGGTCGTTAAAGCGGTGAGCGACCGTGTGGCGGTGATGTATCTTGGGCGGATCTGCGAGGTCGGCCCTTCCGAGCAGTTGTTTGCCAAGCCGGCCCATCCCTATACCGCGCTGCTTATCGAGGCCATTCCCGTGCCAGATCCCGACATGCGTCCGGCCGAGAGCGTGGCGGTGGGCGAGCCGCCATCGCCAATCGCGCCGCCTTCCGGCTGCCGCTTCCGCACCCGTTGCCCGCGGGCGGATGCCAAATGCGCAGCCGAAGTGCCGGAACTGCGCTCCGTCGCGGCCGGGCAATACGCCGCCTGTCATTATCCGCTGGCCTGAATACCAGTTACCCAGGTCTGCATTTGTCGCGACGGGGCCGGCGTGGCATGGTCCGCCTCGACAAGAAGCCGTCTTTCGGGAGAGAAGCGATGAAGAGTTTCCAGGTTGCCGAGTTCAACGCCCCTCTGAAGGAGGTCGATCAGCCGACGCCGCAGCCGAGCGGCACGCAGGTGCTGATCAAGGTCAAGGCCGCGGGCGTCTGCCACAGCGATCTGCACATCTGGGAGGGCGGCTACGATCTCGGCCACGGCCGCAAGCCGCTGTCGCTGAAGGACCGCGGCGTGTCGCTGCCGAGGACGATGGGCCACGAGACGGTCGGCGAGATCGTCGCGTTCGGTCCGGATGTCACGGCGGCCGACAAGGGTGATCTCAAGGTCGGTGATGTCGCGCTGGTCTATCCCTGGCTCGGTTGCGGCAAGTGTCCGACCTGTCTCGGCGGCGACGAGAACATGTGTACGGTCAAGCCGAACTCGCTCGGCGTCTATTGCGACGGCGGCTATGCCGACCACATGACGGTGCCGAATGCGAAGTATCTGATCAACCTGAAGGGCCTCGATCCCGTG
>JAHCKB010000125.1 GCA_026125985.1 Bradyrhizobium sp. | reverse complement strand
TTTTCGCAGGCAGGCTTGACACGATTCCGCTAAAACGAACAAGTGATTTGCCCGTCGTGCAAAATCTGCCACACCGCGCCCTCACCCGCCCTACGATTCCCGGCAAAACTGGCATAGTATCCCCTCGCCCGCCGGCCCGGCGGGTGCTTGTCCAGGGGGTAGAGGGACATGAGGAAGGTCAACTGGGCGCAGATCGGCAAGGTCACCGAACCCGGCCGCTACATGTTCAGGTTCGGCTATGTGATCGTCTCGGCCGAAGATCTGGCGATCTGGCAGAAACATCCGGAAGCGACGTTCACGCTGCTGCCGATGTTTTCTGCAGGGCCCCAGGAGGAATACAAGCTCGGCGCGTTTGACGTGTCGGGGGGCGGGTAGCGCCCTACGCATCCAGACCCTCGATTTCCCGGATGCTCCTGACATCCAGCAGATGCTCGCCGAAGCCGCCACGGGCGAGCCGTGCCGCGGATGCAGGAGACGCCAGCAGCAAAGCCAGCGTCATGGCGAGCGGCACGACACTGAATCCGTCATGTTCCGACGGCGTCAGCTCCTCGATGCTGGCGGCATAGGGGCCGCCGTGATCGAGGATGCGGCCGAACTCGCGCGCGATCGCAACGCGCGAGCCGCCGCGTGCAGCAAGACCCAGCAGCGCCTGCATGGCCAGATGTGTCAGCACGCTTTCGCGACTTTCGCCAAGCGCAGCCGGCGATTCGCCCAGCGAGACGCGCAGAAGCTGGGTGACGAGATCGCTGCCCGCAGCCCACGCATTGAACGGCTCGACCAGCCGCGGATTGCAGTCGATCAGAAGCGGCACGCCACCATCCTTCGGCATGATGTAGTCGACCGACAGGCCGCCATGCCAGCCGAGCTCCGCGCCGAGCTTTTCGAGATACTCGCGAACAGCCGGACGGCGCACGCTTTGCTTGATGGCTTCGCCGCCGCCGATGCCAAGCGCGACCTGCCGATAGGCATGAAAGCCGACGAGACGTCCGTGCGAGAACACCGACTGCGCCTTCTCGGTGGTGCCCGGCACCATGTCCTGCACCAGCACCTCATCAAAGCTGCCACCGGCATCGATGGTCTGCAGCGGCACCGCAAGCTCGCTCTCGTTATGAACGAAGTAGATGCCGCGGCTCGCGGTGCCGACCGAAGTCTTCACCACCGCCGGAAAGCGCGTCGCGCCGCGCGGCTCGGCCTGCGACTTCAGGATCCGCGTCGGCGGCTGCGGCAGATCGAGGCGCTCGAGCAGGCGGCTGAAAGACGCCTTGCCATGCGCGGTGCGGTAGCTTTCAAAGGACGGCAGCGCGACGGCGATGCGGCCCTTCAGACGATCCTGCGCCTTCGCAAACAACAGCCCCTGCTCATGCGTCGGCAGCAATACGTCGAATCTTCCGCTGGCGATCAGGCCTTCGACAAAGGCAAGAAAGCCGGAAGGATCGCGGCGCAGACCGGGACAGCGATGGAACCTGCGCACGAAGCGCGAATAGCGCGAAAGGCACCACGGCGAAGGATCGCAGATTTCGACGTGATGGCCCGACAGCCCGAGAATGGTGATGGCCTCGCGGGCGGAGGTCGAGGCCCCCTCGGGGATGAGAATGCGGAGCGGTCTCAGCGGATCGGTCATGCCGCAATGATCTCAGAGTTGGACCCCGCCTGTCTCTCCGCCTGATGACGCAGCCAGGAGCAGGTGCACAGCGAGCCTGCCACTCACTTCCGGGCATAGAGATCGCACCAGCCTCTCGGACTGATGCTGCCGGCCACGACCTGACACGCTCCGCCCATATGGCCGCGGCCCATCATGCCGCCACCGCCCATCATGCCGCCGCCCATCATGTGACCGCCCATCCCGCCGCTGCCTATGAAGAACTTGCAGTCCACGCACACCTCGTTCCCTTTGGGAAAGTCCTGGTAGTGCACGGTGGATTTGCTGGCCTTGCTTTGCGCGAGCGCGGAGGCCGACGGCGCCGCGGCAGCAGCAGCCCAAAGCGCTGCATTCGCGAGCCAGGTGCGACGGGACGGATTTCGAATGGACATGACAGGGCACCACCAATGCGAATGCAGATTCCCTGCTTTGAATAACCGGTACCAAATGTGCCCGATCCTCCATTGACCTGCGTCAAGGCAGGAAGTGCGCTTGCACCCTGGCGCAAAGATCAGGCCAGCCGGTACCTGATGCCGCGGTGCGATGCCGCCTCGAATGGACGTTCGACATACCGATAGGTCAGAGCAGAGAACGCCACGGCAGCGATCACGAAGAGCGGAATGCTGGCGAGGAAGTACGGAAACTTTCGCGCCACCGGCAGCGCAAATACCAGCGCGTCCAGCAGGACGGCGTGCATGAGATAGACCGAGTACGAGATACGCCCAAGGTAGGCAACGACCGGCAACCGAATGCCTTGCGCTTGCACCGCTCCCGACAAGATGGCCAACGCCGTGACGGCCGCCGTCGCCAGGCTTTCGCAATACCAGATGGCGTTTCGCGACCCGGGGTACGGGATCTGGGCGATGACGACGATTGCCACGATGCTCGCAACGAAAACGCCAGGCACTGATGCGAACCACGGGAAGTGCTGCCGCTGGACCGCGATGGCGCACAGGGCGCCCAGAAGGAACTGGTCGTAATAGGCCAGAACCTCGCCTCCGAAGGGGACAGCCTTCGCAATCAGGCTGATCAGGATGCCGCCGACAATGAACAGCACCGGGCGGCCCACCGCGTTTGCCGCCCAGAGAAAGAATGGAAACGTGACGTAGAACCAGAACTCGACGGCGAGCGTCCACAACACGCCGAAGCTGTACCCCAGCCAGTCGGACGGACCGCCGACAAAGGTCAGCAGTCCGGGAACGGCGTCGAGCGCGATTGCCAACTTGTCGGACTGGAACAGACCGATCACGACGAGCGCCAGCGCAATCTGAACGACGTAGAGCGGATAGATGCGCAGGATGCGCCGGACAATGAAGCGGGCGATGTTCGGGACGGTGAACATGCCCTCGCGCAGCAGAATTGACGTGATCAAATAGCCGCTGAGAACAAAGAAGACGCTGACGCCGATTGCTCCGCCCCTGGCGAGGGGATTGGCGCAATGGCCGATAAGGACGAGACCGGCGGCCAGAGCGCGAAGCCAGTCCAGATATTCGATACGGTGGCCTTCGGGCGGCATGGGAGGGGTCTACAATCCCAGCCCGGCAAGAACAAGCCAACGCCGGCTGCACAAGAATGGCCTCCTTGATCGCCCCGACCGGTCAAAAAGAGAGCAGCCATGCAGCCCCGTTCATGGACAGCTAACCCCCTTGGCCGATAGTTTGGGCTCCGAACCGGCTGGCCCCCGCCGGGCGGTTTCAAGCAAGGTTTTCAGCACGATATGGCCGACGTTCTGGCTGCACCACAACAAGCGAAGGCGGATTCTGCGCTGCGCACGCTGGCGGCGATTTCGGTCGCGCACTGGCTCAGCCACTTCCATCTGTTCGTGCTGCCGATGCTGTTTCCGTTCCTGAAGGTGCAGCTCGGCGTCGGCTATATCGAGCTCGGCTTTGCGCTCACCGTGTTCGGTGTGGTGTCGGGCCTGACACAGGCGCCGATCGGCTATCTCGCCGATCACTACGGCGCGCGAAAGGTGCTGCTGGCCGGGCTGTGTCTCGGCGGCCTCGCGCTGATCCTGCTCGGACTGCATCTGTCCTACACTTCGCTGATCCTCTGCGCGGCGCTGCTCGGGCTTGCCAACAGCGTCTACCACCCCTGCGACTACGCGATCCTCGCAGCCCACATGGACGAGGCGCGGATGGGCCGGGCTTTCTCGATCCACACCTTTGCCGGCTTCCTCGGCGGCGCGGTCGCGCCCGCCATCATGGCCGCGCTGGTGGCAACCGTTGGCGGATGGGGCGCACTGATCGTGGCCGGTGCAGTCGGGCCGGCGGTCGCGCTGCTCGCGATGGCGATGGGCCTGCCCGAGGCGCGCGCGGCAAAGCGCGGACAGGGCGACGATACGCCGAAGCCGAACATCCTGACGCCGGCGCTCATGATGCTCACCGTCTTCTTCATGCTGCTCGGCCTTTCCAATGCCGGCATCAGCAATTTCGGCGTGGTCGCACTGATGAGCGGCTACGGCATCGCCTTCGGCACCGCGAACATGGCGCTGACATGCTTCCTCGGCGCCAGCGCCATCGGCGTGCTGGCCGGCGGATTTCTCGCCGACCGCACCGACCGGCACGGACAGGTGGCCGCCGCCTGCTTTGCCGTCAACGCGGCGATTATGCTGGTCATTGCAGCCGTCACCCTGCCCTCGCCGGCATTGATCGTGCTGATGACGATCGCGGGCTTCCTCGGCGGCGTGATTGCGCCATCGCGCGACATGCTGGTGCGCAACGCAGCACCTGCGGGCGCGGCGGGCCGCGCCTTCGGCATCGTCTCTACCGGCTTCAATTTCTCCGGCATCCTGGCGCCGCTGCTCTATGGCTTCATCATGGATCAGCGAATGCCGCACTGGGTGTTCGGCACCGCTGTGGTGTTCATGCTGATGACCGTGCTGCTGGCGCTGGTGACGGACCGCAAGGCGCAGAGCAAGGCGGAAGCGGCGGCGGCGCATTAGTCGTCGACCCCTCCGTCATGCCCGGGGCATGACCCGGCCACGACATTGATGCATCCATTTCAACGCGATGGAGCAATCGCCAGCGGTCGGGGCGCAGACGACGTGCGAGGCGCCGATGCTGCCGGCGCCTGAGCCCTGGCCTGCGCCGGCTTCGCCAGCGGAACGGCCGCCGCGGGCTGCGCCGCAGCGGCCGGCGGCGAAGAGATCTTTTGCTTGATCTCTTCGTCGGCGGCATGCAGCGCGGCGATGCTCCTCGCCATCTGTTCCTGCGCTAGCGCAAGCTGTTCGACGCTGCGCCGCATGCGATCCAGATTGGAAGTCAGCGGCTCGAGGTCCACCGCCGGACCGGCTGGAGCCGCGACAGGTGCGGGAGCGGGAACTGGCGCTGTCGCCGCCACGGCGACGGCGGGCCGGCTCGTCGCCGGAAGATAGGACAACAGCCAGGCCTGCTCCGGCGCGCGCTCGACCAGCATCTGCTTTGCGACATCGCCATAGGCCTGCCAGCCCAGCGTGGCGCCGACGCCGATGGCAACCAAAATCACGAAACGGCTGACGGCGCGGAACATGCGCCTGCCGAGCGACGGTCTCCGCGGAGCAGCGTGGGTCGGTGCAGGTGCGGGCCGTCTGCCGAATTGCGGCTCGCGGGCGAACTCCTGGCTCAGATCTTCCAGGTCCGCATCATCCTTCGCAAGCGGCGGGCTCTGTGAGTAAAGCATTGCTACCTCTGTCAGCGGTTCTTGCCGGCCGATCAGTTCATCCAGGTTTGACCGAACGGAGGCCGGTGCGCAGCAGCCTTGCGGCGATTCTGCGGTCGGTTCGACAGGACGCCGGAACCCGTCGAAACGCGTCCAGACCGGTTCCGCGCCAGCTCTGGTTTCGTAGGCCCTCGGGCGTCGCTCGCCGGCGGAAGGCGGGCGATATCCTGACGGGAGCGGACGCATTCCAGAGCCTCATTCCGGCCGGTTGACTGCGCAGCGACATGCCCCATGATGCCGCAACAAGATTCAAACCAGGGATGGAAAGCGCCATGACCGATGCTCCCGACCTCGTGATCCGTGGCGGCAACATTGCCGACGGCAAGGGCGGCGACCTCTACGAGGCCGACATCGCCATTGCCGACGGTCGCATCGTCGAGGTCGGCAAGGTCGCCGGCAAAGGCAAGGAAGAAATTGACGCAAAGGGTAAGCTGGTGACGCCCGGCTTCGTCGACGTCCATACCCACTACGATGGCCAGGTGACCTGGAGCCAGGACATCACGCCCTCCTCGCAGAACGGCGTCACCACGGCGATCATGGGCAATTGCGGCGTCGGCTTTGCCCCGTGCAAGCCGACCGACCACACGCGGCTGATCCAGCTGATGGAAGGCGTCGAGGATATTCCCGAGCCCGTGCTGAGCGCCGGCATTCCCTGGGCGTGGGAGAGTTTTCCCGACTACATGAACTGGCTGTCGAAGCGGAGCTTCGACATGGACATCGGCGCACAACTGCCGCATGCCGCACTTCGCGTCTATGTGATGGGCGAGCGCGGCGCGCGGCGCGATCCCTCGACGGAAGACGACAACAAGGCGATGGCGCAGCTCGCGGCCGAAGCCGTGCGAGCGGGCGCACTCGGCTTCTCCACTTCGCGCACCCTGAACCACCGCACCTCGACCGGCGACTACACGCCCACACTGAAGGCGAGCGAGGACGAACTCTCCGCGATCGCGGCCGCCATGCACGCGCAGGGGCGCAGCGTGCTGCAATTCGTGCTGGATCTGTCGACCATTCACGAAGACCTGCCGATGATGCTGCGGATCGCCGAGAACGTCAGATGCCCGATCTCGTTCTCGGTGACGCAGAACGATCGCGCACCGCGGCGCTGGCGGCAGACGCTGGACGAGATCAATGCGGCGGCCGCACGCGGGCTGTCCGTCACCGCGCAGATCGCCGCGCGCCCGGTCGGGCTCCTGCTCGGGCTCGAACTGTCGCGCAACCCCTTCCAGACCCATCCGAGCTACAAGGCGATCGCGCATCTGCCGCTGAAGGAGCGGCTGGCAAAGCTGCGGCAGCCGGAAGTGCGCGCGGCGATCCTGAGCGAAACAGCGACTGCGACCGACGATCCGCTGTTCTTCAAGCCGAACTACGACAAGATGTATCTGCTCGGCAATCCGCCCGACTATGAGCAGCCGCCGGAGAATGCGCTCGGCGCGAAGGCGCGGGCGATGGGCAAGCACCCTGAGGAACTCGCCTACGACGCCATGCTGTCGGACGAAGGGCGCGGCATGCTCTATGTGCCGTTCCTCAATTATGCCGACGGCAATCTGGACGCCACGCGGGAAATGCTGACCGATCCGAATGCGGTGCCGGGGCTATCCGACGGCGGCGCGCATTGCGGCATCATCTGCGATGCGAGCTTCCCGACCTATCTGCTGACGCACTGGACCCGCGACCGCAAGCGCGGCGAAAAGCTCTCGATCCCCTTCGTGGTGGCGGCGCAGTCGCGCAAGACGGCGCTGGCGTTCGGCCTCCAAGACCGCGGCGTGATCGCACCGGGCTTCAAGGCCGACGTCAACGTGATCGACTACGACCGGCTGCATCTGCATCCGCCGAAGGTGCACTACGACCTGCCGGTCGGCGGCCGGCGCCTGCTGCAGCAGGTGGACGGCTACGACGCCACCATCGTATCCGGCGTGGTGACGCAGCGCGCGGGCCATGCGACGGGCAACCGCCCCGGCCGCCTGATCCGCGGCGCGCAGGGCGACGGGCGGCAGTTCAGCGCCGCGGCGGGGTAGTGATATGCAGAAGCGGTGCGGAAAATTCAGTCATCCCGGACAAGCGAGCGCAGCGAACGCGATCCGGGATCCATAACCACCGCTGTTAGTTATCGAACAGGTTGGAGTTCCAGCCTGTCATTTCAACGCAATCCTGTGGTTATGGGTCCTCGCCTTCGCGGGGACGACAGTTGAGCTTGCAGCGCGCCTGCAGCCCTTCACTTCCTCACGCAAACTTCGGCTGCGCCGCAGCTGCGGCAAGCCGCGCACGCTCCGAGTTCGGCCAGAGCAGCAACAGCCCAAGCAGGCCGGAGGTGACCATGATTGCGGCATTGATGGTGAAGCCGGTCATGTAGCCATCCAGTGGGGTTGCCGCATGCTTGATCACGCTGCCCATGGTCAGCGGTGCGATGATGCCCGCCAGCGTGTAAAGCGCGCCGTAGATCGCGATGACGGCGCCGCGCTGCGACACCGGCGTGAATTCGCCGAGCATCGGCGGACACACCACATAGATCGAGCCGCACAGGCCGGAGCCGATCACCAGCAACGCAACCTGCAGGCCGGTGCCGCTGACATGCGGCAACATCGCAAGGATGCAGCCGCCGGCAACGAGCGGAGCCGCGCCGAGCACGCCGCGCGCACCGCGGGTGGTGAAACCCTTCGCCAGCATCACCTGCGAGATCCAGCCCGTGAGCATCACGATGCTCGCGCCGAAGACCCAGGGCAGCACCGAAATCAGGCCGGCCTGCTTCTGCGAGAAGCCGAGCCCCTGCACGATGAAGGGCGTGAACCAGGTCAGCCCCAGCGACAGCGCCCAGTAGGCGCCGAAGGTCGCGGCGACGCAGCCGATAAAGGTGCGCGACGTCAGGAGCTGGAAATAGGGAATGCGCCGTTCGTCGGGCACTTCGGCGTCCGTCGACACCAACGGTCCCTCCTTGCCGAGAAACAGCCACGCCACCACCCACATCAGCCCGACCACGCCGAGCACGCCGAAGGCGTGGTGCCAGGAATAATTGACGATCACCCAGTTCAGCGACGGCACCGCGAGGATCACACCGAATGCCGAGCCCTGCGAGAGGATCGCGGTCGGCAGCGTGCGCTTCTCGTCCGGGAACCACTTGTAGATGGCGTGTACCGCAACCGAGAACGCCGGACCTTCACCGGCGCCGAGGATGATGCGGCAGATCAGCAACGTGGTGAAGCTGACGGTGCCGACCATCGGAAACTGCGACAGCGACCAGATGATCGCCATCGTCAGCAGCACCCAGCGCGTGGCGACACGGTTGACGATGAAGCCGACGACGATCGCCGAGATCGAGAACAACAGGAAGAAGGAAGAGCCGAGTTCGCCGAACTGCTGGGCGTCGAGCTTCAGATCGTTCATGATCGGAACGCCGGCGAGACCGACCACGATCTTGTCGGCGAAGTTCACCACCATGAACAGGAACAGCAGAAAGGTGATTCTCCAGGCGCCCTTCGGCGTCGGTTGTCCAGTCATGTTGGTTCCCCCAAAGCTTGTTTTCTGGCGCTATAAGAAGCGGCCTTGAAAAGATGCTAACCGTGGCGCGACCGGCTTGGCAACCGGACATTTTCGGGTGAAGCAGGCGTCGCTCCGGGATCACAACGGCGTCGGGCCGGCCAGAACCGATGATCCCGGGCGAGCAGCTTGCTATGGTGTGGATCGAATACAGGACACAATGGCCACGCGCTTGCTCGAAATCACCGGTCTTACCAAAAGCTACCGCTCGGCGAGCGAAACGGTAGCCGTGCTGCGCGGCGTGAACCTTGGCGTCGGGAGCGGCGAGAGCGTGGCGCTGACGGGTGAATCCGGCAGCGGCAAGAGCACGCTGTTGCATCTCATCGCCGGACTGGATGCCGCCGATGCCGGCGAGATCAGGATCGACGGCATTCCCCTCTCCGGACTGAACGATGCAGGCCGCGCGGCGCTGCGACGCGACCGGCTGGGGCTGGTGTTCCAGCAGTTCAACCTGATCCCGAGTCTGTCGGTCGAGGACAATCTGAAATTCCAGTCGCGGCTCGCAGGACGACACGACGCGGTCTGGCATGCGGAGCTGGTGGAGCGGCTCGGCCTCGCAGGTCTCCTGAAGCGCTATCCCGAGCAGCTTTCCGGCGGCCAGCAGCAGCGCGTCGCGATCGGTCGCGCGCTGGGGCCGAAACCGCTGCTGCTGCTCGCGGACGAGCCGACGGGCAATCTCGACGAGGACACGGCGGATGAAGTGCTGCGGCTGGCGCGCGATCTGGTGGCGCGCTCGGGATGCGGCTTTCTGATGGTGACTCACAGCGCCCGCCTCGCCGCGACGCTCGACCGGCAGGTGACGCTGCATGCAGGGCTGATCGCATGAGGCGCGCGCTGTGGACGCTCGCGACCCTGCTCAGCCATTGGCGGCGGCATCCGATGCAGTTCGCCACGCTCCTGGTCGGTCTGATCTCCGCCACGGCGCTGTGGAGCGGCGTGCAGGCGCTGAACCAGCAAGCGCGGCAATCCTACGACCGGGCGGCCGCGCTGTTCGGCGGGACGCGCACCGCAATGCTGGTGCCACACGACGGCAATGCCCTGCCACAACAATTGTTCGTCGATCTTCGTCGCGCCGGATGGCCGGTGTCGCCGGTCGTCGAGGGACCTGTCCAGGTAAACGGGCGCAACTTCCGCCTGATCGGCATCGAGCCGGTTACGCTGCCTAGCGAAGCGGGCAGTGCACCGGCATTGGCACGCGGCGAATTGCAGGGGTTCATCACCCCGCCCGGCCGCATGCTGGTCTCACCGGAAACGCTGTCCGATCTCAGGCTCGCCGAGGGCGAGCGGCCGCAGGCCAATAACGGCAAGCTGCTGCCACCGCTGCGACTGCAAGCAAACCTCGCACCCGGCGTGCTGGTTGTCGACATCGGCATCGCACAGCAGATCCTGGACATGCCAGACCGGGTGTCGCGGATGCTGGTCGGCAAAACCGGCAGGAAGCTATCATCTTTACAAAGCGTGGCCGGCGAGCGGCTGCGGCTGGTGGAGCCGGAAGCGGAAACCGACCTGGAACGACTCACCGACAGCTTCCATCTCAATCTCACCGCCTTCGGCTTTCTGTCGTTTCTCGTCGGCCTCTTCATCGTCAACTCCGCCGTCGGGCTCGCCTTCGAGCAACGGCTGCCGATGCTGCGCACGCTGCGTTCCTGCGGTATCTCCGCGCGCATGCTCAATGCCGTGCTGGTGTTCGAACAAATGGCGTTTGCGCTCGTCGCGGGACTTGCCGGGCTCGTCTGCGGCTACTTCATCGCCGCGGCGCTGTTGCCCGACGTCGCGGCGTCGCTGCGCGGGCTCTATGGCGCAGCGATCCCGGGACAACTGTCGCTGAAGCCGCAATGGTGGCTGGCCGGCATCGCGATGTCCGTGCTGGGCGCGCTGGCCGCTTCCACTGCCAGCCTGATCAAGGCAGTGCGGCTGCCGGTGCTGGCTTCCGCCCAGCCTCAGGCCTGGCAGGAGGCGCAAGCGCGCTGGCTGCAATGGCAGAGCGCGGCCGCCATGCTGATCTTCACTGCTGCCGCCGGCCTTGCCTGGCTGGGCGACTCGCTGCTTGCGGGATTTGCCCTGCTCGCAACCTTGCTGCTGGGGGCCGCCCTTGCACTGCCGCCGGTTCTCGAGCGCGCGCTGGTGCTGGGCGAGCGCAGCGCCGACCGGCCGCTGCCGCGCTGGTTCTGGGCCGACAGCCGCCAGCAACTCTCCGGACTCTCGCTGGCCCTGATGGCGCTGCTGCTGGCGCTATCGGTCAATGTCGGCGTCGCCACCATGGTGGAAAGCTTCTCGCGAACCTTCGTGGTCTGGCTTGATGGCAGGCTCGCCAACGACGTCTATGTCTTCGCCAAGGATGATCGGCAGGCGCGCGAGATCAAGGCATGGCTGCGCGGACGGAGCGAGGTGCAGGCGATTCTGCCGACCGGCCGCGCCGATATTGAACTCGCCGGCCACCCCGTCGAACTGTTCGGCCTCGCCGACCACGCCACCTATCGCGAGCACTGGCCGCTGCTGGAAACCGCGCCCGATGCCTGGACGCGCCTGAGGCCGGGCGATGCCGCCTTTATCAGCGAGCAACTGGCGCGACGGATGAAGCTCGCCGTCGGCGACCGCATCGAGGTGCCTGCCCCGGGCGCCGCCTGGTCGCTCCACATCGTCGGCATCTATGCGGACTACGGAAATCCCAAGGGCCAGATCACCGTGAACTATGCGGCATTGACGCGGCATTTCCCTGCGATCCCGCAGACCCGCTTCGGCCTGCGGGTTCAGCCATCGCAGATTCCCGGACTGATCTCGGCGATGCGGGACAAGTTCATGCTCGACGAGCGCAGCCTGGCGGACCAGGCGACGGTGAAGGCAGTATCGAAGCGCATCTTCAACCGCACCTTCGCCGTGACCGCAGCGCTGAACGCCTTCACGCTGGGCGTCGCCGGCATCGCGTTGCTGACGAGTCTCCTCACGCTCGCCACTTCACGCCTGCCGCAACTGGCGCCGCTCTGGGCGATCGGCGTGACCCGGCGGCGGCTGGCGGCGCTGGAACTGCTGAAGACCATGGCGGTTGCGCTCATCACGGCGCTGCTTGCGCTGCCGGTCGGACTGCTGGTCGCCTGGTGCCTGCTTGCAGTGGTGAACGTGAAGGCGTTCGGCTGGCGCCTGCCGTTCCAGGTGTTCCCGCTGCAACTGACGCAACTGGTCGGCGTTGCCATGCTGGCGGCATTTTTTGCGGCGCTGTTGCCCGTGCTGCGGCTGGCGCGCATTCAGCCCGCCGGCCTGATCCGGATATTTGCCAATGAGCGCTAGCCTCTCGCGACGCAGTTTCACCGGCGGCGCGGCATGGCTCGCGCTTGGCGTCACCGCCCGCGCGCAGGGCTTCGCCGGACTCGACGAGAAAGCAGACGGTTTTGCGCGCGTCACCCCGGGACGCGCATTCTCGTTTCCCGCCGATCACGGCCCGCACCCCGAGTTCCGCATCGAGTGGTGGTATGTGACGGCCAATCTGCGCGATGCATCGGGC